>DAOWEE010000291.1 GCA_030638625.1 Methanosarcinales archaeon | reverse complement strand
TTGGTCTTCTCATCAAGACTGGCAGGTTGGGGCTGCATCAGTACAGTTTTGTCGGGACGTTACGTAAATGTTGTTATAAACCCCCAGAATCGAAGAGGATATTTCAACTCCTCTCTTCCAGGTCCTTTTTAAACCATTCTTCCAAAGCTTCACCGTGGTACAGTTTATCCAGGTCAGCTTCAAGGTTTGATGGTTCCGCCTTCATCATCCAGCCCTCACCATACGGGTCATCAGCAAGCAATTCCAGATTGTCCTCAACCTCTGAGTTGACCTCTATCACTTTGCCTGACGTAGCCATTATCAGCCCGCCCACCCATTTAGCCGATTCCATAGAACCAAAAGCGTCCCCTGCTTCAAACTCATCATCTTCCAGTGGCAGGTCAATAAACTCAATCTCACCCGCTGCAGTGCCGCCATAAGCATCTATACCCATAGTCACAGTACCGTCATCCTCTACCCGGACCCAAGTGTGGTCTTTAGTATAGTACAGTTCGTCAGGCATCTCATATCCTTCGATTTCTACCATTTCAATCCACTCCAATTTATCATTATATCTTTTCAGGCATATTTGTTTATTAGTTTTGCTATTCCCATCATATCCAGGTCAATAGCCTGCATACCTCTCACGTTCTTTCTTTATCAGTTCGCCATAATAATTACATGCAGCCCCAACATCCATCAGGGCACTGCGGTCAACCTCTCCCCTTACCTTAACCATCCAGACCTTATAAGGGTCATCATTTATCTGGTTGGGCCTATCCCACAGCACATCATTTACCTCTTCCACCACACAATCAAAGGGCAAGGATATCTGGCTCACAGCCTTAATAGTCTCATAGGCTATAAGCAGGTCATGGGCCCGCACGTTCTCGCCCTCATCGGGCAAGTCTATATGCACAATCTCCTTGGAAAGGCTCTGGCCAAGCTGGGTTATTCCAACCGTAAGGGATGCCCCTTCCAGCAGCCAGACATGGCTCTTCATATACAGTCTATCTTCAGGGAACTCAAATTCTTCTACCTGCATTTTGCAATTTCACCTCTTCAGTCTTCACATAATGATAATCTGATAATCACTTCATCTCCAACACTAAAAAGTTTATGGCCGTACTGTTTTGGTATCACTTTGATGGTAGGAACCGAATGAGACAGTGAGAAGGCCAATGCCAGGCAGTCCACATATCCCTCTGCCAGCACTTCGGCCCGTACTTTATCAGTTGAGACCATATACCGGTTTCCCGCCGACTTGATATAAGTACAGGGCGGGTGCTGTCCGATAAGCCCGAAATAATCAATGTCATTCACCTGTGCCACCGGTACCAGACCATCAAGCAAGCAGCCTCCAAGCCTGTAACCCTTTACCTTCTGTCCCTCATAACTGCCCTCAAGCAGTGCAAATCTCTCATCTGAGAACACAGCCCTGCAGGCAAAGGTGGATTCCAGTGAAGTATCAGTACTTAAAAATTCAAAGCATGATGTTAACGGGTTAAGGTTGCTGGCACGGATATAATCATCTAGCGGCCTCACCTCCACATGCAGGGGCGGTTCATTCCAGAAATAGAAATAACCATTATGTACCAGGATGCCCAGCGGGTCACCCGCAGATATTGTATCACCTACCTTCACAGTAGGTTTCACATGCAATATTTTTACTACGCTATCCCCCTGCCTTATGGCTGTGATATACTCTATGAAGTCACGGGATTTAAACGGCGTAGGTGTAAGATATTCCCTGATGTCTATCACTGTGCCGTCAACAGGTGATGGCGCCGTGTCCCCAAACCCACCGCCCGGATAGATGTCCACGGCACTCAATGTGGTGTGGGCGGCAAAAGGGCTCTTCATGAACGCAAATTTGCCTGCTGTTGGTGCAAAGATAGTTACTCCCCTGCACTGTGCCACCGGTTCCATTGACGTCTGTGCCATTTAATGACCTCCATATGAGCAGCACATCTTATCCACTTCAATTATGTCCAGCCCCATCTCCCCTGCCGTACGGTAGCAATGCCTGCTGGGTACTGCAATCCTGTCCAGCCCACAGAGCAGGGCACATTCGTCAAGTACTGAACGATACCTGCCGCCTGGCCGTACACAACTAAGCGAAAGGGGCGTGGACGGGAACATCTCCCTGGCGGCGGTCATCACTTCCACCACGTCATTGATGTCAGGTTTTCGGGCAGTGCTGTACTCAGTACCGCCTGTGGGAATGAATACCACGATGACTACAACTTCAGGGTCGTACTGCCTAATCATTTCAAGTGCCCTGAACTCACCGTCCAGTTTGCCACCGTGCAGTCCCACTATGATATGGGGTGCCAGTGATATGCCCTCAGCTGCAAGATTGGTAAGGGTACTTTCATAGTCATCAGGTGTCCTGTTAAGCCCGTACACGTCCTGAATGGTACTTTCACTGCCAATCACATCAACCAGTGCCATATCCAGCCCGTAGTCCCGTAGGCGGGATGCCTGTTCTTTATCAACCAACCCGGTATGAGCGCTCATCTTCAGATTAAAAGCAGACTTAACTGACCGAATGGCATCCTCATGTTCGTATGTGGGCACTGACCCGTCGGGCCTGCTGCCTCCCGAGAGCAGTATGCCCTGTTCACCCCGCCGGACAATGTCAGCGGCGATGTGGTACAGGTCATTGGATGCAGCGTCTGCCATGTGCTCCAGATAATGTGTTGAACAATGTTTACAGTTGAGGTCGCAGTCTTTGCCTGTTACCGATACAGGCGTGAAAGGATGCAAAAAGAATTGCACCCTGTTTGAGAAATTACGGCAGCGTACATCAAATGCGGATTTCATGGCTTCCTTGAAATCAGGGTTAATGTCCTGCATACCCATGATGCGCTGATGCACCTTGCTGACATTAAAGTTCATGCTCCACCCTCCATCTCCATCTGCCCTTTAATCCGGTCGACTTCGTCGCTATCGGGTGCAGCAGGATAATTGTAAACCTGGTCGTGAGTTTCAGTGGCATAGGGCCGGTTGCAGTTGGCACACCCAGTCGTCATAAAAGCATCACCCTTTTCTATAACTGATTCCAGGTCGTGTCCATCCAGTCCGAAATATGTAATGTTCCCATCCTCGAACTCCAGGTCATCCAGTCGTACCATGTCATTTCGAATCAGGTATGAGGCCATCTGCACCCGGCGGTAATGTCCAATATCAGGCTTTGCGTCCACCACATCCAGCTCCCTTGTCCCGGGCAGTCTGGTATAAGCGAACAGCGCAGCATTAATACCCAGCCTGTGCAGCCGGCCCACCAGTTCCACCACTTCTTTGTCAGTCTCGCCCATGCCCACAATAATATGGGTGCCCACATGCGGGAATACAGCTGCTGCCCGTTCAAGTCCGTCCAGATGCGCTCCCCAGGTAAATGGACCACCAGCCCCCCCGCCTTTAATGCTGTGGAACATCTCAGGGGTGGCTGCGTCCAGGGGAATCACCAGCTGGTCCACACCCATCCCTGCCAGTGTGCGATATTTTGAATCATCAAGTGGAAATACGGATAGTGAAACAGGAATGCTGCATGTATCCCTGATGCGCCCAATCAAGTACACAGTATCCTCCCACATACCAGGGTACATGGCGGTCTGGATACAGGCCCTGTACAGGTAACCTTTCTCAAAAGCAATACCCAACCGCCTCACCACTTCATCCAGGTCTGCAGGCATGTACTGGCCCCTGGCGATTTGTTTCAATTCACCCTTTGAATCCTTAGCCTGGGAACAGAACAGGCAGTTGGCCCGGCAGCGCTCATCAGTGTATATCTGCAGGTATGCAGTGGTGGGTGGCGCGTCCATGAGCATGAGTTCCATCCCCAGGACCGCCAGCGTGCCCAGTGATGCCCTGACTTGTTTCAAGTCCTGCCTCCGTGCAGGGGCGCAGCGCTACCGGCATCAAACAATGGCGCAGCCGCCCTGGTATCGTACAAGGGCGTAGCAATCCTGGTATCGTCACTAGGCGGCAGGCCGCAGCAGGTGCCGTAGTAACCTGTGGAATACTCGTGACGTGCTGCATATTCCACAGCGTACCTGGTAGGTACGGCAATGTTCTCGACCCCGCTCTCAATGGCCAGGTGGTCGATAAGTTCGCGGTCCCGGCCAGATGAGCGGGCGCAGCCAAGAGTTATGGGCGTATCTGGAAATTGTTTCACTGCGGATGTTATCACCCTGGCAAAGTCCAGAGGGTCAGGTTTGGCGCCTGAGAAAGGGGTGCCTTCCAGCGGCATCAGGCCGGTTATCACCACAGTACTCACCTTGTGCCCCCGAATCATCTCAAGGGCACGGAGTTCACCACCTGCACGGCCTGCATTCAGTCCCACACAAACGTGGGGGAACAACATAATGCCTGCATCTGAGAGGGCATCCAGGCTTGAAATGTAGTCCTGCTCTGAAAGGTCCAGACCGTACACTTCACGGGCAGCGGCCATATTACCCACTACATCAAAACCCACGCCGTCCAACCCGGAATCCCGCAACAACCCGGCCTCGTCTGGCGTTATGAAACCTGTATGGGCTATCACGCTCAGCCCTGTTCGCTCCTTGATGGTGGCAATGGCAGCGGCCATGGCAGGAACATGTACCTTGCCAATTGAATCACAACCCCCGGTTACAAGTATCCCCTTTGCACCCTGCGCCTCTGCCGCCAGTGCAGTAGACACCAGGTCGTCCGGCGTCATACAGGGTATGAGCCGTTCCAGCAGTTTTCCACCGCAGTGTTTACAGTGAAGACTGCATTGGCTACCAGTGATGGAAATGGAAGGGAAAAGGTTGGATGTGATGTAGAAGTTCAACCGTTTGCCAGACCGTGCGATGGTGCGGGTCCTTGCACCCTCCATCCGGTTACGCAATTGCAGGGGCACTATCTGCTCCAGATCGAACTCTCTAACCTCCAATTCCTCCTTATCGCTTGTACGTCCATTCGTCAGAATAGTATTTTGGCAGCAGTTCCTGAACAAGGGCTTCTTCCTTCCCGGACAGGGTCGACTCGATCAATTCAATGCCGAACCGTCTCTCGAAGTTCTTCCGTATCTTACCTTTGACCTCTTCCATGTCCAGCTGATACCCCAGTTCCCTGTCCATCCAGGTCATGCCCTGTTCTATGGACTTAATTTGTTTGTCCATGTACTTCTCTTTGGGAATGTTGGAAATGCGCAGCATTTCCTTAATATCGAAGTCCAGCAATAGGGTGCCGTGCTGAAGGGTCTTGTTGTCCCGCCGGGTCATGGCATTGCCCGATATCTTTTTATTATCCACTGTCACATCATTGATGGGGCGAAAACCTGCGTTCAGCCCGTACTCTTTCAAGGTATCGATAAGAATACCGCAGATCTGCTTGTATGATTCCACAATATCCAGCGGGAACTTGTCGTCATCTATGGTTCCGACTACTCCATAGTTTATCTGCCTGTCAAGGTCATCTGAAAATGCAATACCGCCGCCGCTTGTGCGCCTGACAAGAGTATAATCTTTACACTTCTCAAGGTCAAGTTCCACCGCTGCTTTCTGGAAATAGCCCAGGATGATAGATTTGGTAGGTGCCCAGAAGAACAGGGTATTGCCCTCATCGAGACGGTGTATGGCCTCGTTCTTGGCCATCATATCCCTTATATCCAACTTCCCGAAATCAATGAACCTCCATTGCTCCATCTACTCGCCTCCTACTGCCTGCATGATTGAAATGGTAAAATCCTCTGGAGTTGTGCCAGGGGACTGTATCTGTTTTGATCCATATACTTGTTCTACTGCAGATAGGACTGCTTCATTGTTAGCAGCCGTGCCTTTCAATCCTTCCTCGATACTATCAATTGCATCTTCAGGGAACATGAAAAAATCGCCTGAAAATGTGATGTCTGTAATGGTTCCTCCATCCACTTTTAAAAAAGAGCGGATAACTCCGCCCTTTGACTTATGGATGCCTTTAAGAAAATCCTCTAATACCATAATATTCTCTCCTTTTTCAGTTTAATTAGCCTATGTCCATTATACTTTTTTTTCTTTTTTCCCTCTTATGGTCCATACGATAAGTCCATTCCATTGATGAGTACTGCGAAGTCAACTCCACAGCCAGCCTCCCTTCCTCATCTGATATGGTGTTATCATAAGTACTAATGTCCAGTACCCCCTCAAAACCTGAACGTAGTGCCTGTTTTATGTCATCAATTGATGGCAATTCCATCAGGTCGGACAGGGTGACCATACCATCCCTGGCAATCTGCACATTGGGCCGCAGGTTCATGGTAGGGTGCTTTAGCACACGGTCCATTGTCTCGAAATCAAAATCGAGTAAAAAACTGCCATTGACCATTACCGCACCATCGAACCGGCCCTGGGCATTGCCCGATATCTTACGCCCCTGCACGAACACGCCGTTGCGGGCCGGGTCAACTTCACCTTCCAGACCAAGAGTAACAAGCGCCACCAGCATGCCCGATAGCACTTTATTGTATGCCGCCTGGACATTGCCCGGCATTATCCCGCCCTGTGCGCCTATGACCGAGAACAGCACCTGGTCACGGTCACAGTATCCGCATCCTCCCCCCAGTATCCTGCGCACGATATCAATATTGTGCTCCCGGCAATAGTCTTCATGGACCTCATCTTCCACATACTGGTGATAACCCAGGTACAGCGTAGGATACCTGACCCTCCAGAAAAGTATGGTTTCATCGCTGTCGCCAGAGCCCACATGGCGCCCGATGGAATGAAATAGGGCAGTGCTGTATGCCCCGTCTATTAAACCTGCATCCACAAACCGCCACATGATACCTGACTCCTGAATCCACTTGGGAGAGTTTGCCTAAATAGTTTTTTATTCACTTCGTATTGAAATGTTGACGGTTAATGCTTGTTATTTTGAGGTTTGGGCAGGATACCGTTACTCATCCCCTCTATATCATATTCATCAAGTATCTCGCCAACTATCTCTTCAAGGATATCCTCGATGGAAAGTAGTCCAACTACTTTTTCAGCTTCATCCACCACAACTGCTATCTGGACCTTCTTTGACTGCAGCTCCCTGAATATTGAAGCTATATTGCGGTCATTTTTTACTACCAGTATCGGCCGCAGTATCTCTTCAACGGTCTTGGTTTCAAGTTCATCATCACGGTATTTTAGCAGGTCTTTGGCAAATATCATGCCAATTACATTGTCGAAATGTTTTTCCCACACAGGCAGCCTTGAATGCCCGGACTCATTTATCTTTTCAAGTGCTTCAATGAGGGTCTCGGAATTCTCCACCGTAACCATATGACTCTTATAGGTCATGGCCGTCTTGGCCTTTTCATCACTGAAATCCAGCACGTTCTGGATGTACTGCTTCTCCTGTTGTTTGATTACGCCTTCTTCTACCCCAACTTTCAGAATGAGTTTTATCTGGTCTTCTGTGATAAATGGATTCTTTATCTTTTCTTTGACACCAAATACGTGCAGCATAACATTGGTTATCTCTGTAAGGACCAGAACCAGTGGATATAATAGTTTGGCCAGAAGTTCCAGCAGTCCGACAATTCTAAGGGCATAGGTATCAGCGTGCCGTGTGGCAAAGGTCTTCGGGACAATTTCGCCGAATACCAGTATGACCACGGTCATTACTCCGGTAGCTATGGCAATAGCAGCATTGCCGAAATATCTTAACACAATTACTGTGACCAGCACCGAGGAGGCTACATTTACGATATTATTACCTACGAGTATGGTTGTTATGAACTTCTCTGGATGCTGCAGTTCGTCATGAATTATCCTGGCTCGCCGATCCCCGGTCTCTGCCAGATGGAGCATCTTTATACGGTTGACTCCGATAAAAGCGGTTTCGGAAGATGAAAAAAAGGCCGAAAGACTTACCAGGATTATGACTACGATTAATTCAATCAATGTTGTAAGGTCAATCAATTCTATGTTAACTCCAGATGTTAATAGGTTTGAAGGGGTCAAGAAAATGCGCACTTCGTTTGCATTTTCTAAGCCTACAGAAAAGTATATACTTTCCTATACGTTTAAAAATATTTCTACAAACATAACTGTGAAATAAAATTAACTGCGGAATCAAGGATAAATAAAAAAGATAGCGGGGCATGGATTCGAACCATGGATCTACGGGTTATGAGCCCGTCGGGATTTCCTGACTACCCCACCCCGCTACTGTGATAAAATACGGATGGGTAAGGGCTTTAAATAGCTACTATTAGTCATAAAGCCTTCGGTATCAATTAAATTCAACAGTCTTGCATATCCAGGGTCACCTCAGCAGATATATCCCAAAACCCTGCCCGACCTCACCGACGAGCCCGCCCCACCTTTCAATTTCATTCCACCACGCGACATTGCAGTGTGCGGGCCAGTGCCTGCTTTTTGTAGTGACCCGTACGTATATGCAAATCAATGCCAGGACCTCTATAAAAAATAACAATCTATAAAAACAGGTAACTCATGGATGAAAGTACTTCCACAATTGAAGAATAAGAAAACGCGGAATTTTTTTCAAAAACATTATTTATTTAATGCAGGTTAGGCCGGATGAGTACACAATTTATTATCAGTAATATCGCAAAAGACCTTGAATTAAATGACTTTTCAGTTAAAAATACCGTTGAACTGTTTGAAGATGGGGCAACCATACCTTTTATTGCACGGTACCGAAAAGAGAAGACTCACGGCCTGGATGAGACTGTTATCCGCCTCCTATCTGAAAAACTTGAATACTATAATGAGCTTGAAAAAAGAAAAAAAACCATTTTAAAGACAATTGAGGGGCAGGATAAACTAACAGCTGGACTTAAGCAAAATATCCTTGCCTGTACTGACAAAAACATGCTTGAGGCCATGTATCTCCCTTTCAAGCCCAGGAAAAGGACACGTGCTACTATTGCAAGAGAAAAGGGTCTTGAGCCGCTTGCTGATCTGATATACCTTCAGCACAATATATCCGGGACAAAAAAATCAATCATCTCAAAATATATCGACCCTAAAAAAGGTGTACAGACATACGATGATGCCCTGACCGGTGCTCTGGATATTATAGCTGAGACGATATCAAACAACGCGTTTATTCGAAGATTGGTAAGGAATAATGTTCAGAAAAGGGGTCGTATATCCTCAAAAGCAAAGAAGGACTGGATTGAAAAACATTCCAAGTTCCAGAACTATTATGAATTTTCGGAATTAATACACAGATCACCATCACACAGGATGCTTGCAATCAGACGGGGAGCATCAGAGGATGTACTCACCTGGAAGATTGAGGTTGATGAAGAGCACATAATAGCTCTTATTGAGTCAAAGATTGTCAAAAGCAATGACTTTTTATTCAACACAGAGCTAAAGGTTTCAGTAAAAGATAGTTTTAAGAGACTGATATTCCCTTCCATTGAAAAAGAAGTATTCAACCTCAAGATGGAGGGAGCTGAAAAAGAGGCCATAAACGTATTTTCAAAGAACCTGAGAAATCTGCTTATATCCCCTCCTGCAGGCGGCAGGATAATAATGGGTATAGACCCTGGTTTCAGATCAGGATGTAAGGTTGCCGTAATCGACCAAAAAGGCGATTTTAAGAAATATAACGCAATCTTTCCCCATGAACCTCAGAAAAGAGGGGATGAGGCCGAAAGAATTCTCCTGGGATTTATTGAACAATATGAAGTCGAGCTCATCTCGATTGGAAACGGTACTGCTTCAAAGGAAACCGATGTTTTTGTAAGGGATGTTATAAACAGGCACAACCTCAACGTAAAATCAATTGTGGTCAGTGAGGCAGGAGCGTCGGTTTATTCTGCATCTGAAAATGCTATTAAGGAGTTCCCTGATTTGGACATTACGGTCAGGGGTGCCATAAGTATTGCCAGAAGACTCCAGGACCCACTTGCGGAATTAGTTAAAATCGATCCTAAATCAATAGGTGTAGGCCAGTACCAGCATGATATTGACCAGAAAGAATTAAAGAGATTCCTTGATATGACAGTTGAATCCTGTGTCAACTATGTGGGTGTCGAGCTCAATACTGCCTCAGTTGAATTGCTGTCATATGTGGCAGGTATCAAAAGAGCAATTGCTGAGAATATCGTACGATACAGGAGTGAAAACGGCTCTTTCAAGAGCAGAAAGGAGCTCAATAGGGTGTCCAAACTGGGTCCAAGAACATTTGAGCAATGTGCCGGTTTTTTAAGAATACGGGGCAGTTCTAACCCGCTTGATAATTCTGCTATTCATCCTGAGACGTACCATATTGTTGAAAAAATGGCTAACGACAGGAAGGTCAGCCT
>DAOWEE010000073.1 GCA_030638625.1 Methanosarcinales archaeon | reverse complement strand
GGACGTCACAGGCGCGCTGGTAGGCTCTGCCGCTAGGGGGACATGGATATCGGGTGAACACGATCTGGACATATTCATCACATTTCCCGAAGATACTTCTAATGAAGACCTGAAACATTCAGGATTGAAAATCGGCAGGCAGGTCTCGGCTAATGCTGACCGGTATGAGGAGCGATATGCAGAACATCCTTACATCCATGCTTATTTTGGCGATTATGAGGTGGACCTGGTGCCATGCTTCAGGGTGGGCAGTGCGGCGCAGATTAAATCAGCAGTGGACAGGACCCCCTTCCACAACCAGTTCGTCCTGGAAAGAATAAATGGACTGGAAGATGACGTGCTGCTGTTAAAACAATTCATGAAAGGTGCTGGAGTGTATGGTTCAGACCTCAGGACCGGCGGATTCTCCGGGTATCTGGCAGAACTGCTCATCATTCATTACGGTTCGTTCATGGATGTGCTTACTGCTGTGGACGGCTGGAAACCCGGTACTGCTATTGACATTATGGAACACCAGGACAAGCAGCACAACGACCCGCTGGTTGTGGTGGACCCCACTGACCCGGGCCGCAACGTAGCAGCAGCACTGACATTGGACCGGTTTGCAGGATTCATTGACAGGGCACGGCAGTACCTGGATTCTCCTGCAGTGGAATTGTTCTCATTTCATACGGCAACCAAAATAAGTGATTCAGAATTTGATAACATAACGACCAAGCGCGGTACATTCTTGATTGGCGTGATTTTTGATAAGCCCGATGTGGTGGAGGATGTGCTATATCCTCAACTATTCATGCTGCACACCAGCATCACAGACCTGCTGTCCAGACATAAATTCCGGGTCCAAAACGGCGGTGTTTGGGCCGGTGAGGGAGAAGCGGTTGTGGTACTGGAAATGGAAGTGCAGAGTCTACCACCAGTGAAAAAACATACGGGTCCGCCTGTCTGGGAAAAAATCCATGCCGGGAGTTTCAAGCAGAAGTACCTTCAAAACAAAGGACTGTCAGAGGTATATATTGAGAACGGCAGGTATGTAGTGGATGTGGAGCGTAAACACACGGATGCTGCCGAACTGCTACGCAATGAGCTCCACACATGCAGGCTGGGCAAACACGTGGGCGGGAGCATAAAGTTGGGTTTCAAAGTTTTGCATGACAGGGAATTACTTGACATCGAAAATAATAGTTTCAGGGAGTTCCTCACAGGATTTTTCCACCAGAATGTAATTCAGTGACGGCTTCAACTATCTTGCGTGTACTGCCGGAAATGTCATCGTCTGCAACTTCTGTAACCGCATCAATTTCACCCATAAGTCCCCTGAATATCATGACCACTGATTCTGACAGTGCACCATAATCATATCCACCTTCAAGTGTAAGTACCAGTTTTCCACCGCACAGTTCATCTGCCAGCAAGCGCACCAGCCCTGCCATCTGTCCATAGCCCTTTGATGTCAGGTTCATACCTGCCATTGGGTCATCCCTGTGCCCGTCCTGCCCTGCGCTCACCAGGATGATATCAGGTCCGAACCTGCGGGCTGCAGGGGACAGTATCTCATTGAACACATACAGGTAATCGGCATCGTTAGCGCCCCTGGACAGCGGCACGTTGATATTATATCCCCTGCCCTCCCCTGCTCCAATTTCATCCACACTGCCCGTGCCTGGATAATGTGGGTACTGATGGATGGAAAAAAACAGCACCGAATCATCGTCATAATACGCATTCTGGGTGCCGTTGCTGTGGTGCACATCCCAGTCCACAATAAGCACCTTTCTCAACCCCTTTTTTTGTGCATGCCTGGCAGCTATTGCAACATTGTTGAACAGGCAAAAACCCATACTCCTGTCCGGTTCAGCATGGTGACCAGGCGGACGAACCAGTGCAAAAACACTGTCCACACTGTCCTTACCATCGACACTTCCAATGCCGTTTACACTATCCATGCTGTCTACGCCATCTATGACTGCATCGACTGCCGATATAACACCGCCTGCGGCCAGCAATGCAACCTCATACGAACGGGTGCTGGTGGGTGTGTCACCGTCAGTGGCCTTTTCCATGGAGGAAAATACCTGCACAGTGCGTATGTGGTCGGGAGAGTGGATATATTGAATTTGGTCAATAGATGCAAGTTTTGGTTCTATAGGACATAGTAAATCAATAATACCTGTATCTTCCAGGGCCTTCATTATAGCATTCAAGCGCCCGGCATTTTCTGGATGCATGCCGGTATCATGCTCCAGGTAATCTTCAGAATATACATAACCCACCTGCATAATTGCAATTACGGCAGGATATGTTAAAAAGTTTAGTAGCTCAAAGTCGTGTCAGGTCAATGAAACCGGCAAGGTTAACCACGCCAATTGCCCCGACAACCTCTCCGCTGGTGTCTTTGATAGGAGAAACTACAACCGGAACATCCTTATAAGGGCCTTCATCTGCAAAACCATGTATGGTCGTCCCCTCCTCAATTGCCCTTTCCAGATATGCTCCAGAATAATCATAATCCAGAACCTTATTATTCTCTATCCGGACGCCTTTTTTGTTCTTACTTCTCATAGTAACCGGTAATCCGACCGCTAAAAATATGGCCATCGCTAATGGTTCTAATTCATGTGCTGTAGAATCCCTGGTAATTGCTAATCCGACCATTTTTCACACCAAATCCCAAATGAAATATAATATATTTAAATGCTCCGTATAATTGTCAGGTTTTTAGAAGTCCATATTGCAGCCAGCACCCTGTCCAATACCCTCATCCACCCTGACATGCAGGGCTGTGATATTATCTGTGGCCCCATTATTTCTGATTCCTGCTGAGATTTCTTTTATGAAATACTTACACAGGTCTTCAGCACTTACCGAATTTATGGGCAGCAGCAGCACATCATCCTCGGGCAGTACATAATGCTTGCAGCTTTTTAGGACCTCCACAGTATAGTGCCCATCTTCTTCAGTAATCTTCAGCCTGGAGTCGTTTTCAGCTATCAGTACCCTATGGTCAAGCCGGTCACAGATGTCCTTGACAATGTCTTTCAGTTCTATGAAATCTATTATGAACTCTCCAGCCGGGGTACCTTCCACGCGTACACTGACAGCGTAGGTATGACCGTGCAGCCGCCCGCATTTCGGATGGTCAGGTATCATATGAGTGGCAGAGAATCTAAGTTTTGCCATCCAGCCGTCAAGTTCTATAAACAATTTCGTATCACCTGGGTGAAGTTTAAGGGTCTCCATAACAATAAACTCTTTGTATGGCTCGAAACCAGAAAGACTATTTCTACCACAAAGCAAAGAATGCGGGGTACCGTTCCAGAGCTTCATATAAACTGGACCAGATCAACAAAAAGCATAACGTCATCAAACCCGGTGACTCGATAGTGGACCTGGGTGCAGCTCCTGGTGGCTGGTTGCAGATGGCAAAGGAACTTTCAGGTGGACGGGTGGTAGGTGTGGATTTGCAGAAGATAAAGCCTCTCGAAGGTGTAGAGACCATTAAAGGAGATATCACTCGTGATACTACCCTGAAAAAAATCGAGGAGATTATAGGCGAACACGGAGCCGATACTGTGATATGCGATGCGGCGCCCAACCTGACCGGCAGCTGGGAGCTTGACCATGGCCGTTCCATTGCCCTTAGTGAATCTGCACTGGCTATTGCAAAACAGTTACTTAAGCCGGGAGGGAACTTTGTGGTCAAGGTGTTCCAGGGTGATATGTTCAAGGATTTCCTGGATGAAGCCAAGGAGAATTTCGTGTATTTACGCTCTTTTACACCAAGGGCTTCAAGGAAAGAGAGTTCTGAGATATATGTAATAGGTAAGAAATTCCTGTCAACCCTGATTAAGAAGGGCCAGGAATATGATGTGGAGATTCTGGAAATGGGTGAGCAGAGGGATGGCATTGCCAAGGTGGGGGATTTTGTGGTGTTTGTACCAAATACGAAGGTGGGACAGCTCGTGAGGGTATGCATCACTGATGTGAAGCCGAAGTTTGCTTTTGCAGATGTAATAAAATAATTAGCATTGTACAATTAACAATGAATAAATAATTATCACTAATTAATAATTATGATTATTATATTCACTTCAATAATTTAATCTACTATTAAATTAAATGTATCGATGTATGTCTATTCCTTCACTATGTCCAAAGATGGAATCTGGTTCATGCATCGGTGATGAATGTCCGCTGTATGTTATGGACTGGCGGTCCAAAGAAGAGTACTGCAATGTGGGTTATTATCAAAAGCATGAGCGAACTGCCATTGGTGAACAAGTAGTGGACAATTATGCGGCCCAGATTAAATCACCTCTGGAACAAACAAGCGATAAAACCCGGTTAGATATTGATTCAATGCTGAATGAATTCCAGGAGTCTGAGGAACCAGCACCTGTAGTAGTAGATGAAAACAGCAAAACAAAAAATAAGATGCAGGGGGCACCTCAACTTATGAATATGGGCGATATATCAGAAGATTATGAAGCTCAGTTCTGGGGCTAACATTATTATTATAATTATTTCATTGCCATAAAGACCAGTTCTGCCAGGTCAAGCACTTTAACCCCAGTATCTTCCAAGTTCCTGAAACACAGAGGGCACGACGTAACCACATAGTCAACGCCGTTTGGAATATTATTTTTCAGTTCTTCTGCAATTGAGCTAGATAGTTCAGGATATCCCAGCCTGACACCACCTCCACCGCCGCAGCAATTGGCATTCTCTTTGGACGCTTTCATCTCCACAAGAGTGCAGATATGTTCAATAACCTGCCTGGGGGCATCATATATCCCGTACGTCCTGCCAAGGTGGCATGGGTCATGATAGGTTACCTGGATGTCAAGTTGACTCAGAGACAGCTCATCAAGCCTGTCAGCCAAAAACTCTGAGATGTGCAATACATCAAAACCCTGGTATTGTTCCTTGAACGTGGAATAACAGCCGGCACAACCAACAATTATGGTATGTGCACCCGCACCCTTAATCTGTTGGGAATTATGTGCTATCAAATCTGATGCGTCCAGTCCCATCCTGAACAGTGGTGAACCGCAGCACTGTTCGTTATCAAGCAAACCAACCCCGAACTTTTCCAGAATCCTGTACGTAGCCGTCGCAGTAGATTGATACCTATATGATGCCAGACACCCGGCAAAATATACATACCCGGAATCCCGGGGAACCGAATGGTTTGTGAGCCATGCCGTCCTTGCCGATTCATCACCCAGCGAGTTGCCAGTGCTCTTGATGCGTTCCTCCATTTCCAACTGATGGGGGGTTGCATGTCCCAGTGCCACGAGTTTGCGCCTTGCAGCCCGGGTCACTTTTTGAGGGTCTGCACCCGAGGGGCATTCAGTCACACACTGCTGGCAGGTAGTACATGTCAATATACTCTTTACCATTCCAGCTGATGGTTCAAGCCCGGAAGCCATCCCCATTGCCATCTGCATCCTGCCCCTGGCCCCGGCAAATTCCCAACCTTGCACCTGTTGTGACGGACATACCGTACGACAACGGCCGCATCTGACGCATTTTACAATTTCTCCCAGGTATTCCCTCATTCCAGGCCCACCTTCAGGGGATTCATAATATTATGAGGGTCCAATACCTTTTTTATGGAGACCATAACATCCAGTGCACTACCGTGCTCCTCATTCATGTATATCCCGCGGGCACTGCCTATACCATGCTCTCCTGATACCGTCCCATTGAGCCGCAGAGCCGCACGATGGATGTCGTCAGCCGCCTTTTCCAGCACATCCCACTGCTCCCCATCAAGTGTATCAATAGCCATTCCCGTGTGCAGGTTGCCATCCCCGGCATGGCCGTATGTCATTATATTGAGTCCGTGCCTGTCAGAAATGTTACGAATCTCCCTGAGCATATCCGGGATTGCGGACAAGGGTACTGCCACATCTTCACCGATATAGACCCTGGTCTTACCGGGATTTAGCCGTGTAACCGCAGCACCTGCCAGGCGGCGGGCAGCCCACAATTCCTTCATCTCTGGCTCGGAATATGCGATGGTAACATCAAAAGCACCAAGTTCCCGGCAGCAGTCAGCCACCCGGGCCGCGCCGGACTCAACACTACACGGAGCGCCGTCTACTTCAATAAGCAACATGGCTTCACAGTCAGGGATATTCAGGTTTGAATCATACGTATTGACAGCCTTGATGGTGGTACTGTCCATCAGTTCGCACGCAGATGGCATGATACCCTTTTC
>DAOWEE010000115.1 GCA_030638625.1 Methanosarcinales archaeon | reverse complement strand
ATCACCAGCGCCTGATTTTTGAAATAGGAACAAAGTACTTGTGCGGTAACTTCATGTTCGACCTGGGTCTGGGTGTGCGGGAAGTAGGCCTGCAGACTGATGAGGTCAGGCAATGCATGGATATTATGAGAGAGCAGGGTGTCTATGGAGCAGGCATGAGTCCGTTCAGGCCAGCGGTTTATGCTGTGGTTGAGGAGCCAGGGGAAGTGGAGAAGGTTGTGGCCGAATTTTTGGATTCGACTGTTGGGGGGCAGGTTTTTGTTACTGGGGGGAGGATTGGGGAGGAGTCACGGACCCCGGACGGCGCTTCGCTCTGTCCTGGGCATCAGGTGGATGCTCGAGGACCTAGCATTTCTGTCGGTTCGATGATTTCTATTTTTCATTAATTTTCAACATTCTTACGCTTTTCTAATTCCTTAGCAATTGGTTGAAGTGCTTCCAATGCCCACATTTCATCATCTTTTTTTTCTTTGAGTGATCCCCTCGCGCCGATTTTAATCAACAATATCCGGCATTCCTCTTCAGTAGTCCCTGTAGCACGAGCTAATGTGGAAAGGCTATACCAGTCAAATTTTTTACCTTCCAATATCTGTTTGAGATAACGTTTTCTTGGGCCATGGGTTTGCTCTTCTTCTCGTTTTTCTCGCCATTCCTCCAATCTCCGAGGGCCATAATAAGAACTGACCAGTGTTCCTATAACCCCTATGAATCCACCAATTATACCCCCAAGAAGAGCAGCCTCAAACTCGGTTAACATTCTACAACCTCTTATTAATTATTGAAATTATGTTCTACAAATAACTTCCTCTCTTAGTAAGACAGCATAAACCATAAAGAATGTGCGCCATTTTTTTATAGCTTTGAATAAAGTTTTAAGTCCTTATCACCTCACCCGAGCATTAACTTCCCATCGTTGCAGTCACGGTATACCCCGTACAAATGTACCGGGCCTGTATATAGCGTTTTTTCAGGATTATCTCCTGTTATGCTCATATGAATTGTGTGCAGAGATATATTTCTCAACAACTTCCCAGCCATTGCCCACTGAGCCGTGGCGACAACCCAAAACCCAAAGATTGTCACCTTCACCACCAAATCGGCACTTATATATACCCTCGCACCGTGTCAGTGTGTCACACACTAACATAATAAGGTGAACACATGTCAGAAATAGGAAAAAGCATACGCATAGAACGGATAATGGACAGACAGAGCAGGAACATGGTAATCATCCCAATGGACCACGGCATATCAGTAGGCCCGGTCACCGGATTGGTAGACCTGCCAAAGATGGTCAACAAAGTAGCTGACGGCGGGGCCAATGCAGTCCTGCTCCAGAAAGGCATGTCAAAACACGGGCACAGAGGATACGGCATCGATGTAGGGCTTATCATACACATGAGCGCATCCACCTCTCTTGCTCCCGACCCCAATGACAAGGTACTGGTCTGCTCAGTCGAAGAAGCCATCAAACTGGGTGCCGATGCAGTCAGCATACACATCAACATAGGCAGCGAAACCGAAAGTGACCAGTTGGAACAAATGGGCATGATAGCCGAAAACTGCGACCACTGGGGTATGCCCCTGCTGGCAATGATGTATCCCAGAGGCAAGAACATCTCCAACTCAAATGACCCTGAACTCGTAGCACATGCGGCCCGGGCCGGAGCCGAACTCGGAGCCGATGTCATCAAGACCAACTACACAGGCGACCCTGACACCTTCAAAGACGTAGTAAGTGGCTGTCCCGTGCCCGTAGTCATGGCAGGCGGTCCAAAGACCGAGACCGATGCAGAATTCCTGGAAATGATACGCGGCTGCATTGATGCAGGCGGCAGAGGCGTGGCCATAGGTAGAAATGTATTTCAACATCCCGACCCAACAAAGATGACCAGGGCCATAACAAAGGTCGTGCATAAGAATGCCAGTGTAGAGGAAGCCCTGGAGGAACTGAAGTGAATAAGAAGAGTTTATGGATAAAAGCAGATGCAGGGGATTGGGACGAGCGTAAACTCAGGATTACCACTGGTCTTGAGTCAGGAGCCGATTTCGTACTGGTAAACGAGGATGATACTGCAAAGGTGCGGGAGCTGGGCACCATCAAAGTGGCAGCCTTTGTCAGGGAAGGCAGCAGCGATGCTGACGTCTTTGTAGTAGGCAAACATAGCGAAGGTGACGGCACACATCCACTTCCCAGTGATTTTTCAGGCAGTAGGGACATCAACCTGGCCCTCCAGTTAAAGGACAAAGGGCTCAAGACAGCCGGATATGT
>DAOWEE010000037.1 GCA_030638625.1 Methanosarcinales archaeon | reverse complement strand
ACAAGGCCGACAGTCTCAGGATGAGACAACTGCTAACAGCCAGTGGCCATACTTTTACAGATACTGAGGATGCCGCTGATATGGTGCTAGTAAATACCTGCACAGTCACCCAGACCACACAGCGTAACGTCCTGAAATATATCCACTCTATCTCAGCCAAGGGTAAACATATCACAGTGGCTGGATGCCTGCCTGCCGCCCAACCCGATACGCTTGAAGGGATAGACTGCCGGACAATCACACCATCTTCCCTGGAAGATATTACTGATATTGCAGGGATAGGGGGGGGTGAAGCAACAGCCACTCCGGATTCAAGCAACGCCGCACCCATAATTGAAGGTGTGACCGGGGTTGTCAGCATTTCACAGGGCTGCGTGGGGCATTGTTCTTATTGCATTGTCAGGCAGGCCCGGGGTGAACTGATAAGCCGCTCAATTCCTGACATTGTCAGCGAGGTCAGATCTTTGATAGCACAGGGTGCCAAGGAGCTCCAGGTAAGCTCACAGGACATTGCAGCCTACGGATTGGATACGGGAGACCGGCTGCCTGCTCTCTTGGATGCTTTATCCGCTCTTGATGGCGACCATATGATAAGGGTAGGCATGATGAATCCGTTCACTTTGCTGGATATTGTTGATGAAGTGGCTGATGCATTCAAAGCCCCCCACATATTCAAGTTCCTGCATCTGCCTATCCAGTCAGGTTCTGACAGGGTGCTGGCATCCATGAACCGCAAGCATACCGTTGATGAATTCAAATATATCGTGCAGGTATTCAGGCAAAGAATCCCCCATATAATCCTGTCAACAGATTTTATCGTGGGGTATCCAACCGAAACTGATGAGGATTTTAATGCAACACTAAAACTGCTGGACGATATTAAACCTCAAAAGGTCAATATTACCCGGTACTCCCCGCGACCAAATACTCCGGCATCCCTGCTACACGATATGGCTGACTGGCAGAAAAAAGAGCGATCCAGAGCACTCACAAACTCACATCATAGTCTGAACCGAGAACTGCTACATATGAAGATAGGCGAGCAAAGCCGCATACTTACCACCGAAGCAGGTAAGAATAATTCCACTATCGGACGGGACATACACTATAACATCGTGGTGGTTCGGGATAATCTACCACTTGGGGAGTGGTATGACGTGAAGATAATAGATTCAACTACCACTTATCTGATAGGTGAGTAAAATAGAATCTAACGGTAATAAAAAGTGCGTATAAATTACAAAAAAAGAAAACAGGGGCATACGCCCCTTCCTATATGTGTTTTATTAGTGGTGCCCCTTATCAGCCGCCTTTTCTGCCTGCCGCTTGTCGTATGTAACTTCTGTCGCATCCAGACAAGTTTCACAAAGCTTCACTTCTTTATGCTTATAATAAGGCTCGCTGAAATCGGGAATCTTTATTTCCACAGCATACAGTGTTTCACCTTTTTTGCTGCAAAGGTCACATTTCTTTCCGTCCACTTCAACACGAGTCCCATTGGCATCATGGGAAGCATTGGTGCATTCCTCACAGATGCCCATCCACATGCCATTCGGGAAAGCTTTCCTGAATCTTGGCACGTCAGGTTTCACAGGACATAAAGTGGGTCTTGATACACCGCATAGATCACAATCTCCCATTTTTTTTCACCTCCTATAGTCCCAGTACATTAGCTGCACTTGCTGCCCAGTTGACAAATGGTTCTGGAACAATACCTATTGCCAATACACCTATCAATGCCACTAAAATAGCAAGAGAATATGCCTTTGGTAATGCCAATCTCTCGCTGGATGAGGGCGGCAACACATACATATATTTCACGACCCTGGCGTAATAATACAGGGACAATGCACTGTTCAATATGGCAACGGTCACTAAGAACACAAATCCGCCTTCCAGCACTGAATAGAACAATATGAACTTACTGACAAAACCTGCCGTTGGCGGAATGCCTGACAGGGCAAACAGGAATATCATAATGCTGAATGCCAAAAATGGCGACCTCTTTCCAAGACCTGCGAAATTATCCAGATGGTCAACGTCCTTAGCACTACTGTTTTCCCTCAATAGCATATAGCCCAGTGCTGCCACAGCAATGAAAGCACCTGTCTTCATGAAAGCATGGGACATAACATACAGTACTGCACCGGTCAATGCCTCAGGTGACATTACCACAAACACCATGGATATGTATCCTGCCTGTGCCACAGAAGAATAAGCAAGCATTCGCTTCAGGCTTCTCTGGCTAAGTGCAACCACATTTCCAATGGTCATGGTAATTATGGCAAGAATCGTGAAAACCATTGCTATATCGACCTTGATGGCTATCATCGCAATCAATAATACCCTGAAAGCTGCCACAAAGGCCATCTTCTTTGACCCGGCTGCCAGTAATGCCGAAATCACGGTAGGTGCGCCCTGATATGTATCCGGCGCCCACATATGGAACGGCACCAGTGCCATCTTGAATCCGAATCCGGCCACAATCAGCACCAAAGCCATTATACCAAAAGGACTCTGGATGATGGTCGGGTTGGCACTGAAAAATTCTGCTATGTCACTAATGTTAGTCAGTCCGCCGCTTAAACCGTATAAATATGACAGTCCAAACAACAGCAAAGCAGACGACAGGGCACCAACAATAAAGTACTTTATGCCAGCTTCCATACTGCTCCGGTCCTTCTTGTTGAATCCTGCAAGTGCATAAGTGGAAATACTGGCCAGTTCAAACCCAATGAATATAGTAACAATATCCACTGCTGAGGCAACTACCATCATGCCAATTGTTCCAAGCATTATCAGGGTATAATATTCATCCTGATTTGGATGGTTATCATACTCCTTCAGCGATGCGATTACCACAATCAATGACACCAGTAAAAACGTAAGTTTAAAGAACTGGCTCATTGGGTCAATAGTAAGGGAATCTGCTATTATGCCTTCTAACTGTAATTCATATGCTCCCCTCAATACAATAATAAGGATGCCCAGAACAAGAGATATTATGGCAATATAACCCAATGCCCTTTTCTCTTTGGCTTCAAGACCCAGACCTATCAACATTATAGCAAGAGCTGCAATGGTCAGTATCACTTCTGGAGCGAATTGGGAAATAAAATCAACTATACTCATATCACATCACTCCTGGAATTATTGTACTGGCATATTCAAACACATCCATCACTGGTGCTGGATATACTCCGAAGAATATTATCAATAACACCAATATTGCCATGGGTATCATCTCATAGAATGCCAAATCATGAGGTTCACCAAGTTTCTCATTGTAACTGCCAAACATGGCCCGTTGCATTGCCCACAGATGATATCCGGCCGTAGCCACAATACCCACCATTGCCAATAGTGCAAATACCGGCAGTGTAAGATAACTGCCTGTCAGTACCAAAAACTCGGCAACAAAACCACTCATAGCCGGAAGTCCCAATGATGCCATGAATCCAGCCATCATCAAGAAGGCCAGTTTAGGCATCCTGTCAGCTAATCCGCCAAGGTCAGATATAATCCTGGTATGAACACTGTGTTGAATCACACCCACACTCATGAAAAGCACGGCAGTGATCAGTCCGTGGCTGAATTGCTGGAACATTGCTCCGCTAACAGACATGAAATTGAATGCGGCTGCCCCCAGCATCACATAACCCATATGGGCCACACTGCTGTAAGCTACCATCTTTTTCAAGTCTTTCTGGGCCAGTGCCGCGAATGTTGCATACAATATGCTTACTACAGCCAGTACCGCCATCAATGTGATTATATCTGAACGATATGGTCCCAGACCATCAATCATTGGCAACAGTACCCTGAACAAACCGTATCCCCCCATTTTAAGCAACACACCGGCAAGCAGGACACTGCCTGCAGTTGGTGCTTCAACATGGGCATCCGGCAGCCAGGTATGGAATGGAACAGTTGGCATCTTGACCAAAAACCCGAAGAACAGGGCAAGGAAAATGGCAACCCTCATTTCAGGAGATGTTATCCCGGCAAATGCCTGTAACAACACAGGTATCTCAAAGGTATTAACACCTGTACTGAAATACAGCGCAAATATACCCAGTAGCATCACAAGACTGGCAACATGGGTGTAAATGAAGAATTTAATGGCTGCATAATCCTTGTTAGGACCACCCCAGATACTTATCAGGAAGTACAGCGGTATCAGTGTCAGTTCCCAGAATATGTAGAACAGGAAGAAATCAAGAGCCATGAACACCCCGAACACTCCAGCCTGGAGTACTAGTATCAGTGCAAAGAACTGGTTAGGCTGTTTATTCTCCCCCCATGCATAAATGATGGTCAATGGACACAGTATAGCATTTAACAAAATCAGCGGCATGCTGACTCCGTCAACACCAAGATGATAATTTATTCCCAGAGTGCTGATCCAGCTGATTTTTTCCACAAACTGGAATTTAAGGAAAGCCAGACCGGAATTGAACTGGAGATATATAATTACCGTCAGTATCAAAGGTACTGCTGATGAAATCAATGCAATCATTCTTGCCGATTCACGAGTCTTGGTGAACAAAGTGAGGGCAGCACCTATGAGTGGGATGAACAGTATTAACGAAAGTACGCTATCCATCTTAAATCACCCCCCACGATAAGACCAAAGCTATCAGAGCGACCCCTAAAACCGTTGCTGTGGCATAGTTCTGCACCACACCTGTTTGTATCTTTTTCAAGACTTCTGCTCCTCCTATGAAAAATGAACTGATGGCGTCAATGGTGCCATCAACTATCTTACGGTCACTGAACTCACTTGTCAGTGCCAGTACTCCATATGTGAACTTCAAGGATATCAGTTCAATAAATATCTCATGCTGGTAGTATCGCTTGGCAAGAATCCTGAATAAAGGATTTCGCATATTCCCAATGGATGCCACACTGAACATTCGCTTATGGTAGATGGCCCAGGATATTGCTAACCCGAGTAAACCGGCGATAACCGGTAGCATCATAATTAGTGTATCGTGTGCAAGATCCAGATGTACGATAGGATGTTCAGGTATATGATATCCGGCTCTCTCAGCAAGTCCATGTATATATCCATTCGGATCAATCTCTTCGAAGAACTCATTCTCATATGTAGTCTCCAGATAATGGATGAATGGTGAGAATGTAAGAGCACCGAATACCAGAGCCAGTGTTGCCAGAATTATCAATGGTCCTGTCATCGTGGATGGTGCTTCATGTGCATGTCTTTCCTGACGTGGCTTTCCTGTGAAAGCCATGAACCATAGCCTGAAGGTATATATGGACGTCAACAACGCAGCAGCCACTCCAAAGAAGAATATCAAAGACCCATAAACACCGCCATGGGCAAAGTATGAGTATGCACCTTCCAGAATGATTGCATCTTTGCTGACAAATCCACTGGTCCCGAGCTTTATGGCACCAATACTTACCGGTATACCTATTCCAGCCAGTGCCAACGATGAGATTAACATGGTAGTAGCTGTTATCTTCATCTTGCCAAACAGACCACCCATCTCACGCAGATCGTTGGTTCCCACCGCATGGATTACACTGCCAGCACACAGGAACAAACATGCCTTAAAGAAGGCATGGTTGATTAGATGGAACATAGCAAAGCCTACTGCTTCAGCACCAATTATTGCACCCACACCCAGTCCCATCATCATATAACCCAATTGGCTGATTGTGGAAAAGGCCAGTACCCGTTTGATATCATTCATCACCAATCCCATAGTGGATGCAAACAGGGCAGTAAATCCGCCAACCAATGCAACTATAATAAGTGATTCAGGTGCTGCAATGAACATAGGGAAAGTTCTGGCAACCAGATAAACACCGGCTGTTACCATTGTTGCTGCATGAATCAAAGCTGATACAGTTGTTGGGCCTTCCATAGCATCCGGTAACCAGACATGGAGCGGGAACTGTCCGCTCTTACCCACCGCACCACCAAAGAATAATAATGTGATGATGGTTAGCTGGTCAGTTGGTATCAACGTTAAATTTTCGAATATTGTCTTGAACTGGAGCAGGTACACGGTCTCATGACCGCCAACTACAGGAAGTACATGTGTATACATGTTGAAATATAATATCACAATACCTGCAAGGAACAGTACATCACCCACACGGGTAGTCAAAAATGCCTTCTTGGCTGCGGCTGCAGCAGAAGGTTTCCTGAACCAGAACCCGATAAGAAGGTATGAACACAGTCCCACCAGTTCCCATGCAATAAAGAACTGCAGGATATTATCAGCCAGGACTACACCCAGCATGGCAGCCGTGAACAGTGCCGTTTCAGCAAAATACCTGGTCTGACCAGGGTCATGTGACATGTAACCCAGGGCATATATGTGAATGAGCAAGCTCACGAACGTGACCATCATCAACATCACAATAGCCAGTGGGTCTATGAATATACCCACATTCAGCACACTGAACCAGTGGGCTGATTGCTCTACCGTCCCATGGTTTGGATATATCTGTAAAAATATCAACACAGATATTATAAAAGACATGGCAATAGCCACAATAGGTATATGTCCACCGCCATTGGGAAGTCTATTGCCAAATGCAAGGGTAAGTACAAAAGCTAACACCGGAAGTGCCACAATCAAGAATGCCAGAGAACCAAAATCCATATCTTACCACCTCAGGATGTTGATATTGTCAATATTGACATTCTTATTAGACCGGAAGATGTTCATTAATATGGCAAATCCTATTGCTGCTTCGGCTGCTGCCAGCGCAATGCTGAACAATACAAAAACATGACCATTGACCTGGTTAAAATGCGATGCAAATGCTATCAGATTGATATTTGCCGCATTGAGCATCAGTTCCACACACATCATGATCATGATTCCAGACCGCAGTGTCATCACACCATAAACACCAATACTAAAAACTATGGCAGAAACAATTAGATAATAACTGACAGGTAACATTACTCCACCTCCTTTTTAGCCATGTAAATACTCCCTAGCAGCGCAGCCAAAAGGACCAGTGACAGAACCTCAAATGGAATCACATATTTAGTGAACAACAGTCCTCCTACGTGTTCAATCCCACTTGCATCCTTTGAGACGTCATCCCATTCTGTAAACGTAATATCCTTTGCATCACCCCATGAATTGGATGCAGAAGCACTCAATATTGCCAGCACAAACACTGCTACTAACAGAAGTGCAGTCACCAGGTTAATTATATTTCCGACCTTGCCTGATAATTGTTCCATTATCACTCCACCTCCGGTCCTCTGTTGGTAAGCATTACTGCAAATAGAATCATCACACCGATGGCTCCTACATACACCAATATCTGCACCACAGCTATGAACTGGGCGCTAAGCAGTACATAGAACCCGGCAGCACTCATCAATGCTATAATACAATGAAAAGCGCTGTGTACAACTTCCTTTGATTTAACTACCATAATGGATGAACCAATCATGATTATTGATATAATCGCAAAAGGTATGATTTGAAGGTCTATCATTTCGTATACCCCCCGGTCCTTCCCTCAAGTTCAGCTTTATTCGGAGCTGCAAGTTGTTCAGGGCTGTATATTGTTTCTTCCCTGGTCCAGCAAGCCATTTCAAAGTGTTTTGTCATCGACAGTGCCCCGTTTGGACAGTATTCAACACAAAGTCCACAGAACATACAATGCCCGTTATCAAATTGTGGATACCATTTCCCGGATTTTACGATCTCAATGACATCATTAGGGCACATCTGGGAACAGATGCCACATCCCACACATTTATCCATATCCAGATGTTGCTGCCCTCTGAATGCATCAGGCAGTTCCATTATTTCTTCCGGATAAAGTCTCGTCACAGATTTTGTATATACATTACGAAGTGTTAAATGTAAATTTTTCAATACCATCTATTTCCCCTCCTATGCCCACATTAATCCTATGATAGTTGACCATATAAGATTCAACAATGCAAGTGGAATCAATACTTTCCAGCCCACATCAATAACCTGGTCAATCCTCAACCTGGGTAATGCACCACGTATCCATATCAGAACCATCATTACCATTATTGTCTTAACTATCAACCAGATAAAACCTGGTATGTAAAGATTACCGATGAGCGGGAGACCATTCCATCCACCCAGGAATAGCAGGCTTACTACAAAAGCGCCAACCACTGCATGGAAATATTCAGCAAAAAATGCCAGACCCCATCTCATACCACTATATTCTGTAGCCCACCCTGCAACGAGTTCTTCTTCTGCTTCAGTCTGGTCAAATGGTATACGTCCCACATCAGCCAACAGGGCAATGCCAAACACGACAAACCCAACCGGCTGGGCAATAATGAACCATATACTTGACTGGGCTTCCACTATTTCCACGATATCAAGCGAATGTGCCATCACTGCCACACTAATAATTGAAATACCTAAGGGAACTTCGTAACCAATCATCTTTGCTATATTCCTGAAACCCGCAAGTAGTGCATATTTACTGCCTGAACCCCAGCCAGCCATAAATGTTGCAAAGATTGCCAAACCTGAAACTGCTTCAAGATACAGGATACTAATATCCATCCGAGACACTGCTACTGCATATTCATTCCCCTTGATTATTAGAAGATCAAAAGGAATTACTACCACCATCAGGAAACCGGACGTGAGTGCAACAATTGGTGCACCAATGAATAACCATTTATCTGCTTTAGCAGGTATAATATCTTCTTTGGTGAATAGTTTGATTGCATCAGCAATCAACTGCAATACACCAAATCGACCTCCAACACGATTCGGCCCTATTCTGGATTGAATATCTCCCAGGAATTTGCGCTCAAGATATACCATTACAAGAGCTCCGCCGAACACACCTCCAATCACAAGGCCACCAAGTATTCCCCTCACCCATGGTGCCAATTCCCACGTTGAAAAGAATATGACAAGCAAATTCATAATTCCATCGTATATGTCAACAAATATTCCCATAATATTACACCTCCTACCTGTCGACCTCACTTGTACATGAGTCCATACTCGCAGCTATTGCTGCCACATCTGCCACGTATGATCCGATCAATAATGGCGGAAGTGCCTGTGCCGTAGCAAATGCAGGACCTCTGATCCTGAATCGATACGGTTTATCGGAACCGTCAGATATTATATACATTCCCATCTCTCCCCTCGGATCTTCAATACGACTATATACCTCTCCTGGTTCAGGTCGTGTAATATAAGGCGTTACATCCTGTTTATACGGACCTGAAGGCATCTGGTCCAGACACTGCTCAATAATATAGATACTCTCAAGGATTTCCAATAGTCTTACTTTGACCCTTGAAAATACATCGCCATCGGTCCGAGTGATTACATTAAAATCAAGTTCATCATATACCAGATATGGCTCCATCCGCCTCAGATCATACTCTACACCTGCGGCCCTTAAAGGTGGTCCTGCCACTCCAAGTTCACCAGCTTCTTTGGCAGTTAATACTCCCACACCTTTTGTCCTTTTGAGATAAATTGAATCACTGGACATCATCTCATCATGGGATTTTATCAGTTTCTTCAACTCGCCCAGGGTTTTATGGGCCATCTCCTTATAACCTGGTGGCAGGTCATTTGCGACCCCGCCAAACCGTGCATAATTATGATTCAATCTTGAGCCGGTAATAGCTTCCAGCAAGGACACGATTCCTTCACGCTCCCTGACCATATAGATGAACATGGTCAAAAACCCCACATCTGTTGTATATTCACCTATACCTAACAGATGGCTCTGTATTCTGCAAAGTTCATTTGTCAGTACCCTGAGATACTTGGCCCGGTCTGTAGGTTCTATACCCAATAATT
>DAOWEE010000252.1 GCA_030638625.1 Methanosarcinales archaeon | reverse complement strand
GGCTGCCAGTTGGGCATATACTTCCGGAGCGCCCGCATCTGTCAATACCTGTTTATACATCGGGTTTACAAGGTCTGGCGCCCACAATGCATAGAAATGGGTTGCATGGCTCATGACAGTGTTTGTAGCGATAATAAGATTGCGGATAAGTCTGGCGTTTTGCGGTATGTCAGAAGTGTTAAGGCCATATGCCATTTCCAGTGCCCTGATAGATGATGTGGCATGGGCGACAGGACAGACTCCACATATCCTCTGTGTGAAATGGTATGCATCATAAGGGTGCCTACCTTTCAGGATTTGCTCAAACCCCCTGTAAAGCTGTCCTGATGAGCGTGCTTCAGTTACAAGTCCGTCAGTAATATCTGCTTCGAATCTAAGATGACCTTCAATTCTTGTTAATGGGTCTATCACCACAGTTGGCATATGCTCATTCCTCCTTTGAAATAATTTTATGGCCAGCATGTGCGGCAATCCCTACTCCGGCTGCTCCTATGGCCACCTTTGCGGCAGTACCTACATTAACACCTGCCAAACTGGGAATTCCTTCGATTTCATCCACGAACCTTCCTTCAGGGAAAGTGGGCTCCACACAGCCTACACAGGGTGCGCCAGCCTGGGTACACATATTCTGCTTATCGTTCCAGAGTCGCAATGCACAGTCCGAATGTGATATCATGCCGCGGCAGCCAAGTTTCCATAAACAGTTCCCATTCGCATATTCGCCATCCAGTTTACCCTGGTCATAGAATCCACGCCTTGGACAGTTCTCATGCACTGTGTGGCCGGACGGGAAGAATGGTTTCGGGCGCTGGTATTCATCAAGGAAGTCGGCAGGTATTTTATCGAGGATTGCTGCTGATAGTGTCAGCAGTATCCAGTCGGGATGGGCCGGGCAGCCAGGGATGTTGATAACAGGCAGGCCGGCTTTTGAGCGATAATCTGCTCCAAGTGCACCGCCTTTCTTTGTTCCAGAGAACTGGAGGCCTACTACATCGGTTGGATTGGGTTCTGCTGCCGGCATTCCGCCATAGGATGCACAGGTTCCAACTGCTATGGTCATCAGTGCTTTTTCGGCAATGTGCCTGACATCATCAACGAAAGGTTTTCCTGCGATTCTCAGGTAGTTGCCTGTACCGTCAGGACCCAGCGGAACACCTCCCTCTACAACAAGTATGAACGGCTCGCCACTGTCCAGGAATTGTTCCATGGCAAAATTAGCATTCAAGGCAGCGTTTGTTACAGGCTGTCCGTCCACGAAAAGGCCTTGCTGGAACATCACAGTTTCCTGATGCCTGATCATAACGTCCAGCTGGGTCACTGCCTGGATTACATCAGGTTCTTCTGCATTCAGGAAGGATATCGTACATCCTGTACATCCGGCACCATTGAGCCAGATAATATTCCGGTCAGACGCAAGTATTGCCTTGGCAATATCCACATGGTAACTTCCTAAAAAAGCTGATGCGCCTACGGTTGACGCCACTTTAAGGAATGTACGCCTGTCCATTGTAACGTCTTCTATTTTTTGTAAGTATTCCATATACAATCCATCCATCTGTGTAGGAGGGAACACATCATAATTATAATGAGTATGTTGCAAGCAGACATATATATAGATTCTGGAATTGAAATATTATATTTTTCATAAATGTCTCAATATCCCGAATTATTGATATGTCATTTTGTTGGATTTATGCCAAAACCTTAATCGACACTCTTCAAGTCATGTTCATTAAGCCCGGCATTTGGCAGATATGGATTATTTTTACGGATTTAGCTCTTTCAGTATCATTTTCATCACAACAGGAAGTGCATTTTGCACAGAAGGTGTGAGTCCGATACTGAACTGCTCGGTCCGTTCGATTTCCACACCGATTATAATGATATCATCTGGCATTGACCCGGACATGACCGCATATCCGGCTTTTAATACATTCATCAACTCCATCTCATGGAGAGAGAATTGAAGTGTCGGGAATTCAGTATTTTTATCATATACAAAACGATGCACATTCCCAATCTTATCTCCTGAGAAAACAGCGTCCACAATAATCGCTTTGTCGGTATTTTCCAGAAAAGTTAAAATATCAAGGCCGCCACTTCCGGCATCGACCAATTTTACATTTTCAGGCATTTCCATTTTTTCAAGTTCTTCCAGGACATACATTCCAAAACCATCATCGGATGCGAGTAGATTCCCACAGCATAAAACCACGATATCCAAGGCTACACCTCGACATATTCTGGGAATTGAATAGTATCAACTACTCTTGTTTCACTGACCGGCATCCAAACCTTCCTGTATGAACTTAATCCATTCATCAATACCCTCGCCTGTAGTCTTGCTGGTCTTAAGTGTTCTCACTTTTGGGTTGATCATAAGGGCATCGTTTACCATCTTATCAGC
>DAOWEE010000124.1 GCA_030638625.1 Methanosarcinales archaeon | reverse complement strand
TGCAACTCCACTTGAATCAGTGGTCGAACTGTTAATATTAACTGTAGTGCCTGCTGGATTTTTCAAAGTAAAATTGACTTGTACGCTGCTGGCACTCATGCCCTGCTCATTCATGACTAATACATAAGCTCTTATAGAAGTCGATTCTCCGTCCCAGTAATCGCTGTTCCAATCAATACCGGTCCAGTTTTGCTGCAAAGTAGGGTTAGGGGGATTCTCATAACCAGGTCCGGCATTGCTGCCTGAATACTTAGGGTCGTCTAATATCACATACCTGTTAGTGGATAAATCCATGTTCAAAAGAGCAGTAGTGAATGATTGAACGGGTATATCTGTATCATTGGTATTCCCATAATCGTCAGTACTTTCAATTCTGTAATAATAAGTAGTATTGGTTGAAAGGTCTGTTAAAGTAATTGAAGGATTCAAGGTGTCATTCTTCCAATGACTCCATGTTCCATTGACCCATACAGTAATATCTGCCTCATTGCTCCCATAATACACACGATTATCCGTGGATTCATTGGTCTTCCATGCGATAAAAGATGTAGTTGCCTTTGTTTTTGTATTTATATCATAAACCAGCGGAGGTGAACTGACTGATAGAACTTCTATCTCAAATCCCATGGGACTCATTGTGGATGAAATCTGAATTGGTTCAGTCTGTAAATGTGGGTTTTCTATATCTCGTTGAATTGTTCCATTTTCGGCATGACAATCCAGGCAATTAAATGCTGCACTCACACCATAACTATTGAGTATAAGTAATACAATTGTGCAAATTACTATTAAACCACTCCTTTTGCCTAACATTTAAACCACCCAAATTAACAGATAGGACATCAATATTAATTTAGCAAAACATAATATGAGCCAAACATAATGCCACCATCAACTAATATCCACTTGTTAATTACTCTTATAATAACAGTGTATAAAGTTTGTCATATTTTATCATTTAATTGGAAAAATGGACGGGTGATGGAAAACACACTGTAATTACCTCGAAATTCCGAATCAGTTGAACATCTTGTCTTACAACATGACTGCATTCCCTACCATATAAGACCATTTATTAAAAAAGTATATCAACAATAAGCATTCAAATCATATTCCAATCTAACCATTAACTTTTGAGATAACCACAATGTCACAAGACAACATCGCACAGGAATGGCCGCCGGTCAGGGGAGACTATACAATAGTTAATCCAGAATCCCATATAGCAGTGGTCACCCTTGCAAGCGACATGGACCCCCTCCCCGATACCTGTATAACAGGAAGTTGTAAGACCGAGAACCTTGGTATAGAGAAAATTATTGCAAATACTATCTCCAATTCCAATATCAGGTATATCCTGATTTGCGGTCAGGAATCAAAGGGACATCTATCAGGAAATACACTCCTTGCTATCCACGCGAACGGTATTGACGAACAGGGCCGCATTATAAATTCAGAAGGCGCTATACCATTTATTGAGAACATACCACCGGATGCAATAAAACATTTCAGGACCCAGGTGGAACTCATTGACAGGCGGGGACTGGTCGATACCAGTGAGATACAGGCAATAATCGAGGAATATAAGTCAAAAGGTGAACCCTTCCCCCAACCTCCCATGGTAGTTCAATCAGCCAAAAAGAAAAAACATGTCGAGCGCGAAATAAAAGGCGCAGATGTAATGATAAACAACGATATCCTGATGGATACCACGTCAGGTGTCATATTCGTCCAAACATAACTTAAAATTTACAGGAACGATATCAATGTTCGTATTCAAAAAAGAGCAGCAGGTCATCAATATCGCCAATGTCAAGGTCGGAGGCCAACCAGGACAGTTACCCACAGTGCTGGCAGGCACAATCTTCTACAATAAACACAGTATAGTCTCAGACCCTAATGCCGGTATATTTGACAAACAGGCAGCGGAATCACTTATCAATGCACAGCAGGCCCTCTCAGATGAGACCGGCAACCCGCACATGATACACATATATGCTGAAACCCCTCAGGCTGCTGAAAAATACCTGGACTTTGTAAGTGCCACAACCGATGCACCTTTTCTCCTCGACTCAACCGACTCCTCTGTGCGAACAGCGGCCGCCAGCTACGTTAGCGAGGTAGGACTGGCTGACAAGACAATCTACAACAGCCTGAATATGTCAGTCACGGACGATGAGATTGAAGCACTGGCGAATTCAGATATTGACGCCGCTATCATACTGGGGTTCAATGCCATGGATTCCAGCCTCGACGGCAGGATGGAACTGCTGGAGAACGGCGGTAGTGTACTGCCTCACGGGCTGCTGGAAACTGCTGATGAATGCGGTATAACCAAAACGCTCATAGACCCCAGCATCACTCCAATGGGCAACGGCGCAGGTGTGGCGCTTAGAATGTGCATTGCCGCCAAAGCTAAGTGGGGTTATCCAGTAGGTTCAGGCATACACAATGCACCCTCAGCCTGGAACTGGCTGCGCGATAAAGGTAAAGAGGAAAAGTTAATTTACCGGATTTGCGACATAGCGTCCACTGGCCTGCAGCAGATGGCTGCCGGTGATTTCATACTCTACGGTCCAATCGAGAATGCCAAATACACATTTCCTGTTGCAGCCATGGCAGATATCATGATATCCGAAAGTGTCGCTGACCTGGACGTAGAACCAGTGGAAGGGCATCCGATATGGAAACTGGTCTAAATCTGAATATTATATGCTTTAGATTAGAACCGATACGCATAAATTACTAATACTACTTTATTTATCAAGAAAAGAATCTGCTTTGATAGTTGATTTTATCGGATGGTACAAATTGTGAAAAAACTTGGCTTTTTTAAGCGCAGAAAGTTCAGACAGATATTGAACAAATCCAAAAGTGGACTGACAATACTGCTCAGGCCGGACCCCACTGTTGACTCACTTGCCAGTGCATACGCATTGACAAAGATAGCTGAGTATTTCCACGTCAGTGCCAGATGTTACTATATCGGCACAGCCCACCATAAGGGATTACTCAATATAGTGGGACAAAACATTGAACCACTCCCTGATGTTATCACCGATGAACTTTTCATGACAGTGGCACTGGTCGATGTGATACCCAGTGATCTACCTGAAGACCTTAGCATCAGCATCGGTACACCCGATTTAATAATATCCCATTCCAAAGTGGCAACAAAAGATATTAAAAGTAATTACAAGGATATCCGTGCAAACATTGAGACCACTTCCACCCTCATGATCCAGTATATGCGGCGCCATAAGGTACCCATAGACAGTACTACAGCCACTGTACTTTTGTTCGCTATAAGGGAGAGTACCAAGAACTTCCTGATCAATGTGAACCTCAATGGCCTTGAAGCATATCACTTTATTCTGGGATACATTGACAATGACCTGCTGCTAAAACTTGAAAAACCTGACGTGAAACCCGAAACATTCAGCGACCTGGCGAATGCTATCAATAATAAGCACATCAAAGGTGCATACCTCTTAACCAATACCGGTTATGTGAAAGACCCAAGCACTCTTTCAAAAGTCGTCAAATATATGCTAGACCTGGAAGGGATATCAACCGCACTTGTTTTTGCAGTAAATACATCCAACATATACGTATATGCCAATTCTGACAATATCGAAATTAACATGAAGCAGATATTCAGGAAGGCTTTCGGTCATTGCGGTAATATTTTGGGCGGTTCGTCCTACGCTTCCATCTCAATACCACTCGGAGTGTTCTGTGCCATCACAAAAGGTGACAACTGCAAGGAAAGCAAACAATTGATGCTTGAAACCATCAGCAACTCGATTTACAATCGGTTCCTGAACACCATTGAAGAAGGAGAAAGCAAACTGGGAAATGAATGATAGGTTTACACAAAGATGGTACATCAGCCGCTGAGTTGAGGGTCCATGGAACCTAAT
>DAOWEE010000120.1 GCA_030638625.1 Methanosarcinales archaeon | reverse complement strand
TGTCTTTTAGTTTTTCAACCCTTACCATTTCCTTTTTGCTTTCAAAGTCATAATCAACAGACCAGTAATCAATCCAATCAGTCCATTTTTTGGTTATTACTTCTTTAGTTATAACTTCGGTTTTATCTTTTGAGACTTTAATTATCTGTCCGTTCTCAACAACAAGTTTGCTTCCGCCGTTTTTCAATGATTCTTCTGCATTCTTTATCGAATCCTGGTTGTAAAATACTGAAAAGTCTGTTAATTCAATGGCAATAGAATTGTCTTTATAGTGCGGTTTCACTTCGATATAGGAAACATCATTGAAAACAACCTGATTTTTCTCAATTGCTTTTTTATCAAAAACATCTCTTGGGATATATTTGAGTGCTAAGTCAATGCCTTTGCCCTTTGCTTCTTCCTGGATATTTGGGAATAAACCCATCTCGAATTCAAAAGCCAGGATATCCACTTTTGTTATGTGCTTTTCCCTGCATTCAAGGATTATTTCTTCCACGAATAATCTTGTAACAGGGAGGTTTATTGGTCCGATTGCTACAAGGCGGTTGTTTTTCTTTCCGTGGAATGTTTTGAAGTTTTCAACTTTTTCTGCTTTGTATGCGTGAAGAATCAATTTGTTGAAATCTGCTTCTTTTTGTTCTAAGTGGTTGTGTTTTTCTTCATCGCTCAGGTTAGGAGTTACACCGATGTAATTCTTCCTTTCGTATTTTCCAAGATTGAGGATTTCAAAAGCCCTGTAATTTTGTTCTGAATTTTTAAGTTCCCTCTGGACTCCAATCAATCTTTTTCTTGTGGTATGGATTGCGAATTTCCCAAGGTCTGAACCAATCCATTTCCTGTTAAGTTTTTCAGCTACTGCAAGGGTTGTTCCTGAACCACAGAAGAAGTCACAGACGATGTCGCCTTCGTTGGATGAAGTTTTGATAATACGATTCAATAATGCTTCTGGTTTTTGAGTTGGGTAACCAATTTTTTCTTTATTAGCTGGACCAGTAGGCACTTTTATGTCAGTCCACCAATCAGTTATTGGAGTTCCACGTTCAAGATCAACCATCACCCCTTTATGAATCGTTTTCATTCTTTTTGCGGTTAGTTCGTTATACGGACGATACTGAACGTTAAAAATATGTTTGTCTGACTTCCTATATTTTAGTAAAGTGTCATGTTTCCGAGGAAAATCGTTATTAGGGATAGCTCCACCGCTGTATGTCCAAATTATTTCATTACGAAATTTTTCCTTACTAAATATTTCATCCATTACCAATCGGATAAAACTATTCACTCGCCAATCACAATGAACATAAATACTCCCATCATCTGCCAACAAATCCCGCATTAATGAAAGCCTCTCATAAATCATTGCAATAAAACTATCAGCTCCCTTTCCCCAAGTATCCCTGTAAGCCAGCTACTCTAAAATATTTGCTTGTTTAGTAAATTTTGCATCCCCAACCTCAATCTTCATGGAAAAATCAGCGCCCACATCAAAAGGCGGGTCAATATAAATCAGTTTTATACCGCCCTGCGTCTCAATTTCCTCTCTCAATGGACCGTTTTTAAGACTTGAAAGAATGAATTTATTATCTCCCCATATTAATTTATTAGTCCACCCTGATAACTGCCTGCCCCTACCATCAAGACCAAAATCAAAGAGAGATTTTTGCATTTTAACATCAGATTCAACACGGGGCTCATCCACCTGTTCAATTGTCTGGAAAGGCATGACAATATTGCAAACATCATTGGTTTTACCATTCCATACCAATTCAACTTCCCGTTTATCTTCAAATAGCAGGAACCTGTACTTTTCAGGTAATGATTTTCCTGATTGAAGATAGTTGTTTATGTCCCGTATTTCGTTATCTGTGAGAATTGCCAAGTTGGATTACCGCCTTTATATTATTAGAGTATTGGAACATTCTGGTTGAAGAGTTTTATAATCACAACTCTAAATTGTTATTAATCTATTAGTTCCAAATAATATGTATATCCTTACTAATGCCTTCCTTTTTGTTTTTCCATGTTAAAATACTATTAAAAATTTGTGGTATAATAAATTTTAATTTTTTATGATGGGAGGATTCTGTACCAGTTCAAATGAGTTAATTGCTAATTTTTTGATCAAACACGCGGCTGGGTTCTACACTATACACCCTGTATTTTATGTCCCACCGCCTTTAATTCAAATACATTTTTAACATATTGATGCACATTTTAATATGGTGCAGTATGAAAGAAGATATTTATGACGTTGATTTTCCCTGCAAACGCCTTAAGGTGATAATGGAACAGATTGTGCCTGATATTGTTTTGCGCTGGAAATCCCAGCCCATAGATCAGGAAGAGATTAATAAAAACCTGGGTAACCGGCGCAGGCGGGCATATGAGCTGCTTGAAAAATGCCGCTCAAAAGACTTCACCCCAGAGGTAATAGAAGAAAAGTTCAAATGGGCGTACAAAGAATTGAAACTGGACTATCCTTTTTCTGAGCAGCCCTGAATCATTAATTAGCAATTAGAAACATTTATTTAACTTCTCCTCTTATCAAATGCGGTGATTTATTGGTAAGCGTTAAGCGCGCTCTTCTTAGTGTATCGGATAAGACAGGAATCGTTGATTTAGCAAAAGCACTCACTGATATGGGTGTTGAGATAATCTCCACTGGCGGTACTGCCCGCGCCCTGAGGGATGCCGGCATAACTGTGAAAGATGTTTCTAAGATAACTGATTTTCCTGAAATGATGGATGGCAGGGTCAAGACACTGCATCCAAAAATACACGGCGGCCTACTGTGCCTGCGGGATAACAGCCAGCATGTAGCACAGGCACAACAACATGATATAAAATTTATCGACCTGGTAGCGGTCAACCTGTATCCATTCAGGGAAACCGTAGCGAAAAAAGATGTGACCCTTGAGGATGCCATCGAGAACATAGATATCGGCGGACCTACCCTTGTACGTGCATCGGCCAAGAACTACAAGCATGTAGCGATTGTTACCGACCCCGCCGACTACCAGACTATTATCACTGAACTTCAGTCTGACGGCAGTGTGTCAACTCCTACAAGGGAAAAACTGGCAGTCAAAGCCTTCAGGCACACTGCCGATTATGATTCCGCAATCGACACTTATCTCAGCAAACAGCTTGCTGATGAAGATGTGCTGAGGCTCAAATTTGTTTCAGGCAAAACGCTGCGGTACGGGGAGAACTGGCACCAGTGGGCCAAATTCTATCCACAGCCTGATGTGGAAGGTGCAACCCTCTCAAAGGCTGTGCAGCATCACGGTAAGGAGATGTCATATAACAATTATGTGGATACCGATAATGCCATGCAGACCATAATGGAACTGCAGGGTGTCCCGGCAGCCTGTGTGGTCAAACACAACAACCCCTGCGGACTTGCCACCGGGGACACGCTTCACAGTGCGCTCTCGGCGGCATGGGACGGCGACCCAATATCAGCATTCGGCAGTATCATATGCTTCAACAGGACCGTAGACCTTGACACTGCCATGTTCATGAAGGGAAAATTCGTCGAAGTCATACTGGCGCCCGGATTTGAACCGGACGCACTTGAATTCTTAAAAGATAAGAGCAAGGACCTTCGGCTTCTTGAGTTGCCTGAAATGAACGAAGGCATCAAGGTGGAGAGCAGATTCACCCACATCATGGGTGGAATGCTGCAGCAGTCCAGGGACATTGGTGTGTTCGAGAAATGGGATGTGGTCAGCGAACATGATTTCCCTGAATCCAAACGCGGCCTGGCAGAGTTTTCAATGGCAGCCTGCAAGCGGACGAAATCCAATTCAGTGATTATTGCCTGGGAATACTCAAAGGGCCGGTACATGGTGCTGGGTATGGGCGCAGGCCAGCCCAACCGCGTGGATTCCATACGCAAACTGGCAATCACCAAGGCCAGGGAAAATCTTGAATTGATATATGAAAAAGAAAAACCGGGTGTCCCATTTGACGATTACGTAACAGATGTGATGTCTGAAGGCGTACTCTCCTCAGATGCTTTCTTCCCCTTTGATGACAGCATCATCCATTCAGCAGAACACAACCTCCGGTATATTGTATCACCAGGAGGAAGTATAAGGGATGAAGAGGTCATTGCTACTGCAAACAGGCTCGGTGTATCACTGGTGTTCACAGGGATGCGACATTTCAATCATTAAGAGTGAGTGACTAATATGAAAGAAGATAATGGATTCAATAACTATTACATTGCATTGATACTCTTGGCAGCCGTCCTTGTTGCCATGATGTTCCTGTCAAATACAGGTGGACCAGTAGTGAGTGTTGGTGATATCGTGACAATGGAATATACCGGTGAATTTTTAGACGGTGAGGTTTTTGATACTTCCGACTCTGAAATTGCCATCGGTGCCGGCCTATATGAACCTGGACGCTCCTACGAGCCCCTACGATTTACAGTCGGCAGCGGACAGACGATAGAAGGTATGGATAGCGGTGTATTGGGTATGAAAGAAGGTGAGAGCAAAACCCTAACCATTCCGCCTGAGAAGGCATACGGCCCGGCCGACCCGGACAGGATACAGGTAATTCCGCTAATTGATGAAACTCCGATGGAACAGACCTTCCCCCGGATAACCGAGATGCCTGCATTCCAGTTCTCCATGAGTTTTGGCTCAGAGTATGAAGTGGGCGATACTGTCCAGTTGCCCGGTTCAACGATTAATCTTACCATTGTGGAAATGGGCGATATTGTTAATCTGTCATTTGCACTGGGTGTGGGTGAGAGTTTCTCATCCGAAGACCTGCCCTGGAATGAAACTGTGGTGGCTGTCAATTCCACAGATATCACTATCAGGCATAAAGTGGAAGTGGGCGACGTTCATAACTTCCAGGGAACACCCTGGAACACTACGGTGATTGATATTACTGATACCAACATGACAATACGACACAACCCCATCCCTGATACCACAGTACAGACTCAATACGGGCCCATACAGGTACGGTTCAATGAGACGAGTATCATTCTGGACCAAAATTTCTTCCTGGCGGGAAAGACACTGGTATTCGATGTTGAGATTGTGTCTATTCAAAAAGCAGGTGCCGAATAAACAGATCGTTCCGATGTAAGGCGGGTAACAACAACAAGCTGTTGCCTGCCATTTATTTTTATCCAGTTTATCAACAGTTATTCTTAATTCAGTTTGACACCGGTGATGCTGGTGATGTCATTGTCCTGCATGGTAACCCCGATGGTCCGCTCAGCAGCCTGTACCATTGGCTTTCGCAGGCTCACTACAATAAACTGTGCAGTTTTAGATGACTTCTTGATACGTCTTGCCATCTTTTCTGCATTGGCACCGTCAAGGTTCATATCCACTTCATCGAACGCATAGAACGGTGCGGGTCGGTACTGCTGGATTGAAAACAGCAGTGTCATTGAAATCAAACTCTTCTCCCCGCCTGAGCGTGATTCCATGCGCTGCAGGGTCTTGTCCTTTGGCTGGACCTTCATAGTGAGACCGCCGGCGAAGGGGTCCTCTTCATTTTCAAGCAACAGTTCCCCTGGTCCGTCCGATAGTTCAGGGAATATAACCTTGAAATGTTCATTGATGCCGTCAAAACATTCCATGAACGCCGCCTTCTTCATCTGCTCGTACCTGTGGATACGCTCCATTATTTCATCAAGTTCATGGCTCAGGATATCCCTGCGCTCCTTTAAATCAACACTGCGCTGTTCAACCTCGTCATATTCGTCAATGGCACGCATATTAACAGGCTCCAGTCTGGTCATAGCCCGAACAATAGACGCTATACGGGTCTGCACTTCCTCCAGTGTGGGCACCTCATCAGTGAGTTCCACGCCACGCTCATCCAGCTCAGACCTGTACTCCTTTATCTGTTCTGCAAGGGTGTCCCGGGTGGCATTTAACGCTATCATCTGCCTCCTGGAGTTCTCCAGCCTGACCTTGACCTCCTCTAACTGCTTCTGCCATGAACTGAATTCCATTTGCAAATCTTCACGCCGTTTGCGCATATCTGCCAGTTCAACGTCCAGTTCCTGCTCACGTTTTGACTTGTCCTCAAGAGACAGGTCCAGTTCATCTATCTTAGTGCGCAATTCGTTAATCTTCTGGCGCAGTTCATCTTTCCTGCCATCCAATTCAGCAAGCCGTGTCTTAATCTCTTCAGTTTTATCAGTTGCAAATTTGGATTCGGTTTCCAGGTTGTTGATGTTAGCCTCAATATCCCGGGTACGGTTCTCAAGCCGCCGTATCTCGTCCTCTATACGCTGGGCCTGTTCGTTCAGTTCAGGCACTTTTGAACCTTTCAATTGCTCTTCCAGTTCCTCAGCCTTATCATTGAGCTTTGCAATCTCCTGCTCAGCTACCTGCTTGCTGTCCTCGACATTCTCCATCTCTTTGCGCAGTTCAGCACGCCCGGTCTCGATCTCTGCCCGTTCTGCTTCCTTCTCGGTAATCAGGGCAGTAAGTCTCTCTCCACGGCTGTTAATCTCTTCAATAGCCATTTGTTTTTTAGCAATCCCGGTTTCCAGCTCCCGCATCTCTGTCTGGACTGAAGCGACGTGTCCCTCCACACTGTCCAGTTTATTAATGGCTGCACTGCGCCTTGATTCATATTCAGTTATCTGCTCAGCCAGTTTGGTAATCTTATCTTCTTCAATTGCAGCAAAGGACACACCACTGCGGCCGCGACTGCCTCCGGTCATGGCACCGCTCTTCTCAACCACCTCTCCCTCCAGGGTTACCATACGAAGCCCGCCCATCAGCCGCCTTGCAGTTTCCAGGTCTTCCACCACAACGGTATCCCTGAACACATAATTGAACGCGGGTTCGAACTTTAAATCATAATCCACCAGGTCAATGGCATAACCTATTACACCTGGCATATTGGATACATCACGAAAACCTGAAGCACTTGCCATCTTGTTCAATGGCAGGAATGTAGCCCTGCCGCCCCGCTGGCGCTTGAGGAAAGATATGGCGCGGGATGCATCTTCATCAGTATCCACCACCATGCCCTGCATACGACCGCCCGCTGCCACTTCCAGGGCAGTGGCATATTCCTGGTCCACCTTACCCAGCTGGGCAATGGTACCATAGATGCCAGGCAGTTCCCTCATATCCTTGGCCTTTAGCAACTTCTCCACTGCATTGCTGTAACCTGACACTTCCTTAGCAGCCCTTATCCTGGCTTCAGCAGTCATATATTCCTGCTGTAATCCCCGCAGGGTATCATCCAGGTCCTTTTGCACACTCTTGAGCTGTGCACGGTTGGATTCAAGGTCATCCATATCACCAGAGAGTTCAGCCATCTGCTTGTTCAGCCCTTCAATCTCCTGCT
>DAOWEE010000008.1 GCA_030638625.1 Methanosarcinales archaeon | reverse complement strand
GGGTATGGGTCATATTTGTCTCAGCCTTTTGGCTTAGTGAGAAAAACGGCTGGGAGACTCCGCTGTTGCGCAGGACCCAGTTCGTTACCATGCTGGTAGGGCTGTACATGCTGGTGATGACCATCAATATATCTCCATTCGAGACCATCTTTGTCTCAAATCCGGGATTGCCTCCGGGATTCATGCCTGCTGACGGTTCAGGTCTGAACACCCTGCTAATCACCCCATGGATGGCTATACATCCTCCAACCCTGTTCATTGGATATGGCCTGATGACCATACCATTTGCAGCTGCAATGGTCTACCTGGTTACCGGAGAAAAGGGCTGGGAACCCATTGCAAGGCAGTGGGGCAGACTCACCTGGCTGTTCCTTACATGGGGTATTGCACTGGGTGGAATATGGGCATACCTGATACTTGGATGGGGTGGTTTCTGGGCATGGGACCCGGTTGAGACGTCCTCTTTCATACCCTGGCTGGTACTGACAGGATTCCTGCATGCCATCTCGCAGCACAGGAAGAATGAAAAGAATTTCCCGTTGGCTGCACCCTTATTTGCTGCATTTTCCTTTGCAACCATCATATATGCGGCACTGGTGACACGCAGCGGTCTGTTCAATTCGGTACATGCTTTCGGTGAATCTGATACCGGCATATACCTGCTGGTGCTGACCTTGATTACAGTGGTGGTACCTACGGTCATTGTGGTGTGGAAATACATTAAGGCCGAAAAGCATGAGGTGAAAGGGCCTGATATGAGCTTTAAGGAGATTGTGCTGGATGTGTTTGAGAAGCAGAACCTGTTCCTTATCACATTGATATTATTCGGGCTATTGACCCTGATATCTGTGTGGGGAATTACATTCCCGGTCATACAGCAGCTTCTGGCAGATGAGAAGGTGGCAATGGCACCCCAGGCTGTGGATTTCTATAATGTGAATTCGTATCCTGTGGTTATAGTGATGCTTCTGGTGGCAGGTTACTGTTTGCAGTATACCAAGGGCAAAAAGATAGAATCATTGAAGGCACTGGGACTTGTGGTGGTATTGACGGTCTTGCTGTCGTTCTACAAGATGAAGAATTTTCATGTACTGGACCATACCACTTCATTCTACCTTTCACAGCCACCATTGTACAAGTTCCTTGGTGAGATTTCGGTATTGTCCATAATCCCTCCTCTGGGATACATGCTCTATGCGATATTGCAGACTTTCTATGATGATGTGAAGAAGTACCGTGAAAAGAGAAGGATACTTATCCGCCGTTCAGGTATGCTGCTCATCCATCTGGGTGTGGTGTTCATACTGTTCGGCACGCCTATCAGTGTGTCTTTTGGAAGTACCACTGGTGTTACCCTCGGTCCAAACCAGCTGGGTTCACAGGTAGATGTGGGGAATGGGTACAGCCTGATGCTCACTGATGTAAAGACTACGGCTCCATCGGGTTCGTATCCGGGAACTCCTATCAGCAGCATACTGGCAAATCCGCAATCCTATTCAGGTTCAAATATTGAGGTCAGCGGCAAGGTGGTGGAGAAACATGATAGCGGCAGGTATTCATATATTACTATCGATGACGGTACCGGACAGATGCAGGTTGCTACTGACAGGGTGGAGATCAATAGCGGCGAGAAGATCACTGCCATAGGACTGGTGATGGTTGACTTTGTGAGCCAGTCCTCGGGACAGGTTTATCCTGTTATCCTGTTCTCCAATGATGTGCGCTACCTGACGGTCTCTGGAGGTCTTAACACCCAGCAGGTCTACCTGACTGTTTTCAAGGACGGCAGGGAAGTTGGTGACGGATATGCCGAGTATGTGTCAGGTCCCAAGGGCAGTGCCACACATCCAATGGTTGTGCGTAAACTGACTAAGGATATCTATATTCTGTTCCAGGGAAAGGGTGAATCCGTCAGTATTCCCCTTACCTTTAAGCTGATACCTATGGTCAATGAGGTATGGCTGGGGATATTGTTCTTTTCGGTTGGGATAAGTTTGATAATGGTCTATAATCCCAGATCGAGGTCAGGGAAGAAGGTGCAAAAAAAGGTTTGAGGGGGATATCCCCCTCTGGTATTTTTTATCCCCTGGTACTTGTTTAGATTACATGGGGGGGTGTTGGCGGATTATTGAAGTTGTTTTTTTGAGAAGTGCTCGAATATTATAATTAATAATCATAACAATTTATTTGTATGATGACTTATTATAAAGCTT
>DAOWEE010000309.1 GCA_030638625.1 Methanosarcinales archaeon | reverse complement strand
CGGCATAGTCGGTTATATTGGAGAAGGGGATGCAATCAGTATCCTTGTAGAATCCCTTAAAAAACTTGAGTACAGAGGATATGATTCGGCAGGTTTGGCCCTCCTTGATAGGGAAGGGGGAACCCAGATATTCAAGACCGAAGGAGAGATGTCCAGGCTTGAATCCATACTGCCGGAATTACCGGCCAGTATAGGCATAGGCCATACCAGGTGGGCTACCCACGGTAAACCCAGTACGGTTAATGCACACCCCCATGTATCAGGCAGCATCTGTGTGGTGCACAACGGCATTATTGAAAATTATCTTGAATTAAAGGAAGCACTTGAATCTGAAGGTTTTGTATTTGTTTCAGATACTGATACCGAGGTGCTGGCACACCTCATAAACAAGTATTATACAGAACAGCAGGGTGACCTTACCACTGCACTCAAGACCGCACTGGGGGATGTTCGTGGTTCTTATGCACTGGCCGTGCTGTGCGAAAATGAGCCGCATGAACTGGTGGCTGCCAGAAAGGATAGCCCACTTATTATCGGTCTGGGTGAGAATGAGAATTTTATTGCATCAGACATACCTGCCATCTTGAAATATACCAACCGGATCATATACATGGACAACCTGGAGATGGTCAGGGTAACACAGGACTTGGTTGAGGTGTTTGACCTTGAAGGAAAACCTCGGACCAAAGAAGAACATAAAATCGAATGGAACTTGGAGGCGGCTGAAAAGGCGGGGTACTCCCATTTCATGCTAAAGGAGATACATGAACAGACCAATTCCATACACGAAACGCTGGCAGGCAGGCTGCAAGAACTTGAAGGTGACGTCACTTTTGATGAACTGGACCTGGACAGGCAGCAGATAAAAAAACTTCAGAGAATAGAGATTATAGCCTGTGGGACTTCATTTAATGCAGCACTGGTGGGCAAGTACCTGTTTGAGGGGCTGACAGGCATTCATACGGATGTGGATAATGGTTCCGAGTTCAGGTATTCCAGTCCTGTGCTGGCACCTTCCACCCTGGTGATAGCCATCAGCCAGTCAGGTGAGACAGCAGACACCCTGGCAGCAGTACGGGAAGCTGCCTCCTACGGCTGCAAGACCCTGGCCATAACCAACGTGGTTGGCAGTACAATATCAAGAGAGGCGTCAAATGTCATTTATACCAGGGCCGGGCCCGAGATAGGGGTTGCTGCCACCAAATCATTCATTTCACAGCTTGTAGTGCTTTATCTTCTGGTCATTCATTTTGCAAGGGCACGTTCGATGCTTGATGCTGACAGGGTGCAAAAACTGTTATCTGAACTGCGCAAAATACCGGGGCATGTTGACCGCATTCTTGGGAATAAGGAAAATATACAGAAATGCGCAATCAGATTCGCCAAATCAAAAGATTATTTCTTTATCGGCCGCAATATCAATTTCCCGATAGCCCTTGAGGGGGCACTGAAATTGAAGGAGATATCATACATTCATGCTGAAGGGTATGCTGCAGGTGAATTGAAACACGGCCCTCTTGCCCTGGTTTCAAAGGATGTGCCAGTGGTTGCTATTGCACCACAGGGCCACACTTATGATAAGATACTCAGCAACATCAAGGAAGTAAAATCACGGGATGCGTCAGTGATTGCCATTGCTGATTCGGATGATAATGAGATTTCAAAGTACGTGGATGTGGTTTTAACCGTGCCAAAAACTGATTTTATATTATCACCCCTGCTTACAACTGTGGTTGTCCAGCTGTTGGCCTATTATACCGCATTGGAGAGGGACTGTTCTATTGACAAGCCCAGAAATCTTGCTAAGAGCGTGACCGTGGAATAAGGTGATACAATGAAACTGTTCGGCTCATCAGGTATCAGGGGAGCGACTAATATTGATGTTACGCCACAGCTGGCTTTGGATGTAGGTAAGGCCACAGGGAAGGGGCGCTCAAGGGCAGTGATTGCCCGCGACCCCAGGGTTGCAGGGATTATGATTGAGGAGGCTGTATCGGCTGGCCTGATGTCGGCAGGGGTGGATGTTACCCGGCTGGGTGTGGTGCCAACGCCTACCCTGGCATATGCGGCAAGGAACTTTGATGTGGGAGTGATGATTACGGCTTCCCACAATCCAGCCAGGGATATTGGCATCAAGCTATGGAACCCTGACGGGATGGCCTTTGACAGCAGTCAGCAGCAGGAGATTGAACAGGCAGTCGAGGTGGCAGGATTTGCGCTGGCTGATTGGGACCGTATTGGCATAACCAGCGAGTATGAGATGGGGGTTGAGGACCATATCAGGACTATAATTGATACGGTGGGTCCACTTGAGAATGCTCCAAAGGTGGTGGTTGATTGCGGCAGTGGTGCAGGTTCTGTGATAACACCCCTGCTGCTCAGGATGATGGGGTGTCGGGTGCTTGCTTTGAATTCGCAGTTAGACGGGCATTTTCCGG
>DAOWEE010000325.1 GCA_030638625.1 Methanosarcinales archaeon | reverse complement strand
TTTCTTTTACTATCTCGGTGTACCGGCCCGATATTTCCCTGTTAACCAGGTCTTTTACATCTCCGCCGACTGCATTCATGAGGTCCTTGCCGCTGAGGGTGACGGTGCTGCTTTCAAGAAATTCCCTGAGCCGCAGGTTTGCGCTGTTTTCTGTGGTCTTTATGGTGTCATCCAGTCTGTCCAGGGCAGACCGTATCCGGTCCATCTCATCATCAGTCCCTGTCCTGATATCATTGTTATCACCCACGACTTCCAGTGCAGATTCCAGGCGGATGACATGCCCTGGTTTGATGTTTACAAAGACATGTGACCCGGTATTTTCGGTAAGCTTGTATGCCTGAATGGCAGAGGTAATGCTTTTCAGGTTCTGCGAATAGAAGGCAATCTCTGTTTCGGGTACAACCTGCCACATTCCCAGGTTTGCCAGGTCGGCAAAGTCAACTTCGGCATCATAGGGTATATTCACGCCTTCCAGTTTCATTGAAGCTGTGACGTGGTGGTAAGCGGTGGCTGCATCGGCAAGTTCGCGGGGGGATTCTGCCAGTAGTACATCAATGGCACTGCCAAAACTGGCCTTTGCCTGCTGGAATTCTTCAATCCTGGCTGCTACTATGACCCTGTCTTTGACCTTGCGGGGACTTGTTGTTTTCACAGGCTTTACCCCTGCCAGTTCGTGTTTGAGCTGGTCGAAACCTGTTGCAGTGGCGAATATGTTATCCACCATCCGGCAGGCGGCAGCTACATCTTCCATCACTGAGATGATCTTATCGTGTCTGGATGAGGGCAGGGGGAAGTAGATATTGAGTTTGTCCCTGGCATATGCTGTGCTGGTGTATGATTTGATGGTATTCAGGAGTTGGCGGTATACCCGCCGGGCTTCCGGGGTTTTCAGGAAACTGTTTGGTGAGATGTTCTCGTCTTTGAAAATAAATGCCTGCATCAGGGCAACGGCGTTCTTTTCACCGATTCCCGGCACTGCTGCAATGGCAGCTACGTTATGCTGCATGAATGCTTCTATTGCAGCTTCCTGGCTTTTGAAATGTTCAATAAGGCGCAGGGCGGTTTTTTCTCCGATGCCGGGAATGTCTCTAATGTCACTCATTCAAGATATCTGAGAGGGGTTAACTGATATATGTTTTATCCTTTATTGGGGGGGTTGGATATTCTCTACTGAATATACTGACTTTAATGGACTATATTATACTCAAGGGCACAATCCTGATTTCCAGTTATTTTTCCGAAATCAATTTAATCAAATATATTCGTTTAAATACAGCAACCTGATTATCAGACAGCCAGGAAGCATTGGAACAAGCTGAAGATATGGTTGGCAAAGGTGGGCTATGAGCGGATGCAAGAAATTGCCGATCCGGCACGTTCAATTGTGTGAGGATAAGTGAGCAACTAATCACAATTATGGATTGATTCTCAACATCCACTTCCACAGTGGTACAAACCTTATGCCACCCTCTGATTTTTCCGTGTCTTCTGTAAGCAGGATCAGGTCTTTAACCTTTGTTCCAAACTCCTCTGCAAATTCAAATAATGCTTTCGTCTCCCGCTCAGCCAGAGCATCGGTATATGAAACATTAACTGCTGTGAGCATGTTCTCATGATCATTGAAAACAAAATCCACTTCACCGGTATTCTTCCAGTAATACGGCTCTTTGCCCCTTCTTTTAAGTTCCAGAAATACGAGGTTCTCAGCCAGGCGACCTTCATCTTTTGAAAACCTGAACGATACCGCATTCCGTAGTCCGTTATCCGCACAATATACCTTACGGGGATTGACCTGCTGCTTCTTTAACGAATAACTGAAAAAAGGAACAAGATATATCACATTGATGTCCTCAAGATATGAAAGATACTCAATGATTGTCTCCTTGCCAACTGCAAGATCCTTCTTCACAGCCCTGTAATATGCGTTCAAACTGAATGGTGAACTGATATTTGTGATCAAAAATTTAAGGAGATTTTTAAGAAGAATAGTATTCCTTATCGAAAATCGCTCTACAATATCCCTGTAAACGATCATCTCGAAATAATTCCTGAGTATCTCCTTCTGCATCTCCTTTGATTCGAGCACTACCTCAGGATAACCTCCTGTGTAGAGATATTCATTGAACATATTCTTGACGAGATATCTTTTATCAGTATACTCAAAATCCCTGTCAAGTATTACCTGTTTCAACCTCAAGAATTCCTCAAAACCAAGCGTATACATGTGATAAGAAATAGTCCGTCCCCTAAGGCTTGTTGCAATCTCCTGACTTAGCAATTTTGAACTTGAACCTGTGATGTATATTTTAGCATTTTTTGTATCATCTATGCGTCTTATGAATATTTCCCAGTTGTCTACATTTTGTATCTCGTCGAAGAACAGGTAGAGCATTTTCCCCGTATTACCAGGATATAGCTCATAATATGCTTCCAATATTGCGTTCAGATCACTGCTTTTTAGCGGAAGTATCCTGTCATCTTCAAAATTAATATACAATATTTGAGTCCGATCGACATTGCTTTCAAGAAGCTTGTTTATCAGTTGGTAAAAATAGAATGTCTTCCCTACCCTTCTTGGACCAACAAGACTTATCACTTTTTTAGAATCAGGTATTACAAGCTGGCGTTCGGTAAGATCAACCTGCGCCAACCCGTGGAATTCCTTGATGATGTACTTAAACGCCTCTTTAGTTTGCATGGTCTTATATGTAAGACCGATTCTATATAAATGTGTACTTATATGCAAGACCACGTGTGTTAAACAGAAGTGCCAAAATGTTCAAGTAATTCAATAAATAGAAATATGAGATTTACAAGCCACGGTTTTTTTTGTGTTTCTAGTTCAGCCTTCACAGCACGTAGATACGCTCCACGTTGGTTTTTTAATCTACGATACTTTTTTTCGGTAACTGTTTCAGATATATAATTTATGTAATGTGCAAAAACCACCGAGTACACAGACCGCTATTGTATTCCTCTGTGGCCTCTGTGGTTCGCATTTTGATAATTCCTGCCCCCCTCATCCAATCCCCCCAAAACCAGCATAAATAGACAATATTAATACACATGAAACAATCCAGAATATTATGTTTGTCGGTATAGACCACGGCACCACCCACATGCGTT
>DAOWEE010000129.1 GCA_030638625.1 Methanosarcinales archaeon | reverse complement strand
CATTCTTTTACCAGTTCCATCAGGATTTACAATCCAAACTGAACTTTGAAATTCATACAGATCATAAAATACAATATTCTTTCCATCTGGTGACCAATCTGGATTTGAAGCAGATTCCACAATTATTTTCAAATCTGAACCATCTGAATTCATAACATAAATGTCATTTGTGGTATCTCTTGTTCGAAAGACAATTTGACTCCCATCAGGAGAAAATTTTGGAGTTATCTCCTTCATGTTATTAAAAGTCAACCGGGTTATATTCATCAAATTAATATCCAATAGGGCAATTTCAATGCTCCCGTTTCTTGAATCTGTGCCAATATAAAAGTTTTTAATTAAAACTATCTTAGTACCATCAGGTGCCCATGAGGGGACCCATTCGTGTAGTGATATCTCTTGTAATTCAGTACCATCAGGGTTTACTATGAATAAACCCTCGCTCATAACCCCAGTTGAATCAAACAAAATTTTTAGTCCATCTGGTGACCATGAAGGATAAGTTTCGCTTGTATCCGGAATTGGTCCAACTGCGGTGCTTATAGGTATAATAAGCAACAAAAAAACTATAATTAATAACATTTTGATGTAGAATGTCATTTTTTTTCGCTCCCTTTAATGTTCCCACTGCTTTTATCTGAAGTAGCACTCCCTATTACTCTAATAATGGTATTCCCTGAAAATGCTGCACCATCTACTTTGCCGGTTATGTAGAGCGTGATATCACCTATTTTTACTAACTTCTGGACTTCAGACCTGTTGAACTTCACCATCAGTTCTGAAACATCATCATTTTTAAAATCTCCTGCACTGGTTGGGCGGATTTCTGCCATAATTGTATCTTTTAACCTTACAGTGGTCACATCTATAAGATCAGGAGAATAATCCGTTACCAGTCATCAATTGTTCTTTTTTGAATTAGGACTTTATATCAAGCATTAATGTTACTCACTCAATGTTGAAGAGTTCCACTTACTTTCCCCAGAAAACATTGCCTTTGCGTTTAATTTCCATAAAAGCCTCCAGCGTTTCCAGTTCATCAGGAGCTAATGAATCGATAAGTTCCTGTTCCACTATCTTGGCATGTCTCTCAGGAACATCGATGTAGAGCAGTTCGCCTTCCTTGATATTCCGACCCACCACTGGTCCGTCAATGGAAATTGCAACCTGTGAACCAAACCTTGCTTCATCAACATTCTCGCTTTTGTCCTGGATAACTTTAATGACACCAACGCGATTTCCAGCTTCGTTCATCACATTGACTTTTTTCTTTATAACCCCGCCTTCCACTTCCACACCTACCACAGCAGGTTTGCTCTGGCGGAACGTATGGTTTGGCAAAATCCTGAACTTACCTGGCCTGATGATGGCTTCACTTCTTTGTTTTTCAGTAAGTGCTTTGAGGTCATCCACATGCTCTTCAAAATCTTCCACCAGCCGGTATATTACATCGCTCATAAAGAGCTTTACCTCGGTTTTCTGGAGTTCATCAAGAGCATCGGGAAGTATGTCCACGTTAAAGCCCATTACGACTGAATATAAAGGGTCTTCAATGGCAGAAGCCTGTACAATATCCCGCCGTGAAACATTACCAACATCAGCTTTTCGTATAGGTACCTCTGCGCTTTTGAGTTCATTGACCAATGCTTCCAGACTGCCGATTGTATCTGCACGGATAATAATCCCTAAATTATCGGTTTCAATCCTGGTCTGTTTAATCTCTGCCTGTATTTCATCTGAAATGGCGTCAACATTTTCCTTGTTGACCACTCGTATGGGTGCACCAGCAATGGCATTGTCCAAACCCGGCGCAGATATCTTAAGACCGGCGGCAGCAGTAATATGTTTGACCTGCTTGAACTTCTCCTCCCTGGATATTTCTGACAGGGGTCTGGGCTTTAGTAAGGCCCTTATTTTTGTGACTATGGGCTCATCCAGTGTACCTACCGCCACCATATCTCCCACTTTTATCTCGCCTTCATGCAGGATAGCATCAAGAGTCATACCTAATCCGCGTTCTTCCTTGACTTCAAGCACTACACCCACACCCGGGCCGGTAGTATTGTACTCAAGGTTTGTTTCAAGGAATTTCTGGGCCAGACCAAGCAGCATTGTGAGTATATCAGGCAGCCCTTCGCCTGTCTTGGCACTGATAGGTATTACTGCAATATTGCTCTGGAAATCCCGTATCCTGTCATAGCGGTCAGCACTGAAACCATATTTATACAATTCACCCACCAATTCGTATAACTTGGTGTCCAGAATTGACCTTATGTGTTCTGGTTGTTTGTTATAAGAAGCCATGAACGGCGAACCCGGATGCGGGTCCCAGCCATGCAGCCGGTCAATCTTGTTCGCAGCTACTACAAAGGGTGTCTTGTAACTTTTCAGGATATTGACAGCTTCAATGGTCTGCGGCTGGAATCCTTCATTCACATCAACTATCACCACTGCCAGGTCAGCCAGTGCGCCGCCCCTGGACCGCAGGCTAGTAAAGGCATGATGACCTGGAGTATCAATAAAAAGCAGACCAGGGAGTTTGAACTTATCCTTGACCTGTTTGCCGCAGACTTTATTTATTACATCGAGAGGAACTTCCGTAGCACCTATATGCTGGGTAATGGCTCCCGCTTCACCTTCTGTGATAGCCGTCCCCCGTATCTTGTCTAAAAGACTGGTCTTGCCGTGGTCAACGTGACCCATAACACAGACAATCGGAGTGCGGAGATTTTTATCCTGTGCCATTTATAGTTCCCCTATTGAAAATTATTGTCCCGATAATATTATGGTCATGACTTAATATATAATTTTGTAACCCTTACAAGTATAATTTATGAATATGTATCAGCGAACCAAAGGTTCGCCGATCTTTCAAAAAAAAATGTTGTTTGCAGTTATTCGTAAATCCATTGTTCATCTATTCTGGTAAATGATACAATCTCGGATTCACTAAAATGGATGCTAATTTCCCTGTTTGCAGATTCAGTGGAATCAGACGCATGTATGATATTGCGTCCCATATCCAGGCTAAAATCACCTCGAAGGGTACCGGGTAATGCATCCTGTGGAT
>DAOWEE010000117.1 GCA_030638625.1 Methanosarcinales archaeon | reverse complement strand
TGCGGAGATTTTTATCCTGTGCCATTTATAGTTCCCCTATTGAAAATTATTGTCCCGATAATATTATGGTCATGACTTAATATATAATTTTGTAACCCTTACAAGTATAATTTATGAATCTGTATCAGCGAACCAAAGGTTCGCCGACCATTTCAAAAAAAAATTTTGTTTGCAGTTATTCGTAAATCCATTGTTCATCTATTCTGGTAAATGATACAATCTCGGATTCACTAAAATGGATGCCAATTTCCCTGTTTGCAGATTCAGTGGAATCAGACGCATGTATGATATTGCGTCCCATATCCAGGCTAAAATCACCTCGAAGGGTACCGGGTAATGCATCCTGTGGATTCGTAGAACCCACTGTTGCCCTCATTATCTTAATGGCTTCCTTACCCTCCACCACCATTGAAACAGAAGGTCCACTGGTGATAAAGTCAATCAGTGACTGGAAAAAGGGTTTACTCTCATGTTCTGCATAATGAGCTTTTGCCACTTCTTCAGGAATGGTGTACATTTTCAGGGCTACCAGCTTGAGACCACGTTCCTCAATGCGGGCAATAATCTTGCCGATAAGCCCCCGCTGTACTCCGTCCGGTTTGACCATAATGTATGTTCTCTGCATTATATCCTATCCTAAAAATAAAAATGCAGCAGAACTACTTTGATTTGATGTTATGGGCCGTATCGGTCCATTCAACACGTCTGGGTATCCTGCCAAGATTCCTGTTGTTCTGGCATTTACTTGAGCAGAAATACATGGTTGAACCGTCTTTCTTTACAAACATCTTGCCAGTGCCGACTTCGATGTCGCCGCCACAGAATGAGCATTTACGCTTTTCCATTGGTCTCACTCACCTGGTGGCAAGTTTCTTTGCTTCTCTTGAGGTCTCAAGAAGCATCAGGATGTCTCCAAGCCTGACAGGGCCTACACAATTGCGTGTAATAATTCTCCCTTTATCCCTGCCTTCAAGTATCCTGCACTGCACCTGCAGGGCCTCACCGTGCATACCGGTGTTGCCTACGATTTCAATAATCTCTGCCGGGAATCCGTCATTATCTGCCATGATCGTGCGCCTACTTCAATGCCTGGACCTTGTTAGCCACATCTTCGACCAGGTCTTTTGCTTTGCCTGATTCCAGGATAACCGCTGCACCGCATCCTACTTTAAGGCCGCAGGCTGCACCAAGTTCTTCCTGTTTCTTGACATAAACATAAGGGATGTTCTTCTCTTCACAAAGGGGTGGTATATGTGCCACAATCTCTGGGGGAGCAATATCCTCTGAGACGTATATGAGTTTAGCCGTGCTTCTTTCGATAGCTTTTGTGGCTTCATTAGTTCCTTTACGTACTTTACCAGTGTCCCTTGCCAGTTCGAGCGCTTCCAATGCGCTGTTCTCCAGGTCAGATGGGACTTCAAATTTAACATACATTGCTTGTGCCATGATTAAAAATCTCCTTCTGGACAATGAGTAAATTACTCATGTCCTTCATTATTCATCGGTTTGACTCGACCCTTGTACTACACGATAGGTGATATAACTATCGACTGCCCCCTTGTTTATGCTTTCCAAAGATGATGGCTATCAGCGATAGTACGATGAAAATAAGCAAAGCCAGGGAGGGGGCATTCCAACCATCCTGTCTATGTTCAACCGGTATTTCAACAACTGAAGTAATACTGGTATTTTTAGCAGGCGTTGGCAAAGGTGTCTGGACGACAGTAGAGGCCGGTGATGGAACGGGCTCTCCCGAAATGGCAAACGGTGAAAAACCGGGTGTGGAACTTTGATAATAAAGGTACTGCTCATTGGTGTTGAGCATGGATGTTGGCAGTAGTTCCCATGAATCATTGTGATATCGGTATAACGTAATACTATCTTCCTGGATATTGTAGGTCGTAATCCATTCCCTTGTAACTGCAAAGATGATGTTGGTGTTCGTTATTGACCGGTCATTGGCCCACCCGTAATTACCCAACCAGATATTAATATTCTTGTAAATTACACCGGGTGCAGGTGTATTAACCATTGAGGATGTATTATGAAGTACCTCTATCTTTGATGCAATCATGCCAGCACTTATCTTTGAAGTAAAGTTAACGTATAATATTGGATTCAATGTTTGTTCGAAAGCATAACTCACATTGTCATTTTTGAATATACTATTTCGCTGGGTCTGGGTTTCAGCTATGTTGTTGAAATCCTCGCCAGAGGAACCGCCGCCACCTCCACCACCACCGTTTGATGGGGAGTTTATGATGTATCGCAGTATTTTACGAATAGTTGAATTGACATTACCGGCTTTGTCAGTGGCGTTGATAGTGAAGTTGTTATAACCGGCAGTAAGGGAATAAGATTGGGAAAATGCGCCGCTAGAGCTGCTTATAAGAACGCCGTTCACAGTAATATCTGCATCCAAATCTGTCGTTCCTGTGATGGTCACTGAGGTGTCGGTGGTAGAATAACTGGAGGTGGGGTTGGTAAGGGTCAGGTTGGGGGGCGTATCATCCACAATTATGTGATGAATTGAAGTGTTGACGTGGTTCAGGGAATCGTTGGCCCATATTGTCAGGTCGAATGAGCTTTCGTTCCAGGCTGTGGTATTAATTTCATAGGGTGAAGGTAATGTAATGTTGGTTTTGTTGGTATAATTCGCCTGTGTGCTGTTCAGGCTGTAGGTGACATTTGCCAGGAATGTATCTAAGATTGTGAAATTAATGATTGTGCCAGAGCGGATGTATGAAATGTTGGCAGGGGAGGTCAGGTTGATGCGGGGGGATAAGGAATCGATGCTGATGGTGGTTGATGCGTTAGAACTGTTGAGGTTTCCTGCTTTGTCAATAAGATAGCCTGTAAGGTTTGAGTTATTAACTTCTATTCCTGCTGGGATTGAATAATTTGTTGAATAGTAGTTAGAAGTTATATTGGGCAATGATTGGTTGATTATAGTACCTGCAATTTTGAAATGTGATATATTCCCACCGTCTCCAGTCAGGTTCACCCACAAAATATTACCTTCATCCATGATTACTGTGCCATTGTGTAATACTGATGTAATATTTGGCGGAGTATCGTCTATCACAAATTGGTAGTTTGAAATGCTTTCATGGCCCAGTGTATCGTTGGCCCATATTGTTATGTGGTACGTACTTTCATTCCAGTCACTGGTGTTTATTTCATACGGTGGAAGGAATGTTTTATTGGTGGTGTTGGTATAGTTTGCCTGTGTGCTATTGATGCTGTAGGTGACGTTTGCCAGCGTGAGGTCAGTGATGTTGAATTGGATGATTGTTCCATTCTGGATGTATGAATTGTTAGCAGGAGAGGTTAAATTGATTGTGGGGGTGGTGGTGTCCACAGTGAAATTAGTATTTGTGTTGTTATTCCAGTTATTCGTGCTGTCATTGGCTCTAATGGTAATAACATATGTTCCATCAGAGAGGCTGGAAATGTTGATAATTCGTGTCACATTTTCAGACCTTGAGTTGAATGCCCCGTCAGATGCATTGAAAACAGTTGAATTACCAGAATCATCATCAAAATAAAAATCTGCGTACGAAATGTTGTTGAACAAATCAGTAATTGTGGCATTAAGAACAGCGTTTACATCAGTGGGGTTCGGATTTATGGAAACATCGTATATGTCAGGAGCCTGAATTGATATAGCTCTAAAGACATCAATCCTTCCCGAACCCGAGACATTATCCTTTCCAGCAGGCAACAGGTCTATTGCTGTATCTTCAAGAAGCTGCCTTACTTCCAGAGGTGTAAGGTCAGGATTTGCCTGGAGGATTAATGCTACTGCACCTGATACGTGGGGGGTGGCCATTGAGGTTCCATCCATTGTGGTATATGATATTCCGTTAATTGATGTAGAAAGGATGTTACTTCCGGGGGCAACCATATCAGGTTTTGTATATGTACTGCTGTACAAGGTAACAGGTCCCCTGCTGCTATAAGGAGCTATATTATCACTACTATCTGTTGCGCCAACAGTAATTGCATTTTTTTCGTCACCCGGGCATGTAATAACCCCACCTGGTCCGTTGTTTCCTGCTGCAATCACTGGAACCACACCTGATGCTACTATAGTATCTACCATAAAAGTCATAAAATCCGAGTGACTTGTTGCACCCAGCGACATTGAAATTATATCAGCACCATTATTCACCGACCACTGGGACGCATAATATACATCAAATAAATCACCATTACCATTGCTGTCAAGCACTTTTGCAACAAGCAGTTTTGCACCCGGCGCCACCCCTGTATTTGTTCCACTTACACCGTTACCTACTATAGTACCTGCCACGTGTGTACCATGTCCCTCGATATGGTCATCCATCGGGTTATTGTCATCGTTGACATAATCATATCCAAATAAATAGCTGTCAGCAAGGTCGGGGTGATTGTAATTGACTCCGGTGTCAATTACTGAAACATTAATCCCTGTCCCGTTGTACCCCAATGCCCACACCTGTGGCGCATTAATCATCTCCACACCCCAGGCCGGGGGGGCCGCAAGTGCACT
>DAOWEE010000181.1 GCA_030638625.1 Methanosarcinales archaeon | reverse complement strand
TACGCACATCAACTGCAGCGCCCCTTTCAAATTCCTGCATCTCGATTGCGCTAAGAACTGCCTGTCCAGTTGCCAGTAATGTATCATTTTCATCTACTACCAGCACCTCGTCACTCGCTCTTACATCAGGGCTCGCTTCAACAACGTGCCTGGCAAAAGCTGTCTTCCCATTTCGCACAAAAGGCACTGCATCTTCCATCACTACAACCCTTAATGCAGGCGCCGTCAAAAAACTATGAAGCCGGGCACCCCCCTCCATACTCAATGTTAGCACTCCATCCTTTGCACGGACCGTAGCAATTCGCAATCCATTATAGGTAATTTGCCTGACCCTTTTTGTCCTGGACAGCAAGAACTCTGACCCATCAGGGAACAGTGCCTTTCCTGCCCCGTGACCAAACTGAAAATCAGCAATAATCCTCACCCGTTTCAAATGATTTGGCATGTGGTATCTCCGGTATTACAATACATCAGTGTTCTGGCCTTAAAATTCTTTTTTGCATATTGCAATGATATCGCTCAATACGGCACTGGCTGTCTCCATTGACCCTGCACCTTTCCCCTTCACACAAATGGGGCCGGCCATATCGGTCCTGAGCAGTGCCACGTTCAGCGTACCGCCCACCGCCAAAGGGTGATTTTTTGGAACCAATTTGGGTACAACCTTTATTGTGCCGTCATCCCCATCCCGCACCTCACCGATAAGTTTTATTGCCATTCCCTCAGCACCTGCCAGTGAAAGGGATTCGGGCGTGATTTTGGTTATGCCGGTGACGTCAACATCATCATAAGTTACATCCATCCCAAAAATAGAATTCGCAAGTATGACCAGTTTACATGCAGCATCAATACCCTCAACATCATATGAAGGGTCGGTCTCTGCAATGCCCAGTTCCTGGGCCTCCCCCAACACCTGCTTGTAAGACAGTCCTTCCTCGGTCATGCGGCTGAGTATATAGTTACAGGTACCGTTTAAGATACCCTCTATGCTCATTATCCTGTTTCCTGCCAGTGCATCCTGGGCAAGGTTCAATATAGGCATTGCTCCACCCACAGTCGCCTCGAACCTGAACTGGACACCGCTCTTCTGGGCTTCATCACACAGCATATTATACTTGAGTGCAAGAGGACCTTTATTTGAGGTCACTACATGACGGTTATGCCTGAACGCCTCCAGCATATAGGTAAGACCGGGTTCTCCGTCCTCAATATTGGTTGGAGTGGCATCCACCACAATATCATGGTCTATATCTTTTATCACATCAAGAGACGTGAGGTCTGATGTGGCAACCGAACCCGTCTCTTTTTTCCGCCCAATAGCTGCTTCAATGTCCACACCATCTGGCTCGATACACGCTCCGCCCCTGTCAGAAATGGCCACTACTACAAGTTCGATGTCCATATCGGCCAGGGAGTCCTTTTTTTGTAAAATTGCCCGGGCCACACCCTGCCCAACAGCACCGAAACCTATTATAGAAAGTCTAACCGTTTTCATTATTTCACCTTTAGGAATCAATTTCAATAGGCTCTATTACCAGTAGGTCCTTTTGTGCTGAAACACGTTTCAATATATCCACGGCTTCGGTAAGTTCTGCCTTCCCTGATGCACTGATAACAACAGAGGCAGAAGATGGTTCATCGATGCCGGGCATGGAAATTGATACGTTCACTACTTCTGCAAATCCAGTAGTGTCAATCTGGTCGATAGTATCGCCCATGTCACTATGAACAATATGACCGATAAGTATCAGGGTCACCGACTCAAGCCGGTATTTCTTATCCACACTGACAACGCGCATATCATTGCTTTCCAGATTGTCAATAATTTCATCTAAACGGCCACTTGTTAACTGGAATACGACCTGAACCGGAATAGCACCACTGGGTGTCCGCTGGTCGTGGTGATGGATGACACTCATTATATTGGCACCAGACTCTGACACCGGTATCAAGGCACGGACAAGCTGTCCGGGCACATCCTTTAACTCAAGGTCCATTGAAACGATCATTTAGCGTATTCCTCTATGTGATTATATGACTGTAAAGGTATCATCAAATTTCATACACAAACGCCTTTTTTACTAATAAGGGTTTTGTGCAGGGATTTTATGCAAGAGTTTAGTGTTAGGGTTTTATTCAGGGTTTTTATGCATAGGATTATGCAAAATTCTTCACCTTATGATTCGTCTTCTCTCATATCATTAAAGAAATTCATCAGCGAGAATTTCACGTTTCCGGGTTCCACATCTATAATCTCGTCCCGCTCCTCTGCCGGGAATTTGTTATACACCGAATACTTTTTCCAGCGTCGGGGGGATGCAGTAGTGTACCGACCATCCAGCAATATACGGGCACCATGGTCTGATGGGGAACGGATGACACGGCCCATGGCCTGCCTTACCTTGCGTATAGTTGGCACTAAGATGGCATAATCCCAACCAAGTCCGGGATATTCATGCTCATAGGCTGATTCAATGGCACGCATCCTGTCATTCAATGCCGGATATCCTATCCCTACGATGACCACAGTCCTACCCCGCCCATCCTTGTAATCCACACCTTCACTCAGCGTACCCCACAGGTATGAGAATATCACTGCCTTATGGCCTGACTCGCCTGTCCTGAAGAACTCATCCCGTATCTCACCTGATGATGTGCCAACCTCATCCAGATACACGGGCACATCGGTGGTGATGCGGTCCCGGTACATCCTTGCTTCGTGATAACTCTGGAAGAACAACAACACATTCCCAACACTATGCTGAATGATTTCATCCAGGATATGTGTAAGGTGTTCGATGTTGGCAAGGTCATCCCTGCTTTTGGCAAAAAGGGGTGGGATATTGATAGCAATAGTCAGCCTGTTATCTTCCGGAAATGTGATGCCATACGATATTTCCTCAACCGGACGCCTGATATCCAGGGTTGCCAGCGTCATTGTAAACGGCTTCAGGGTTGCCGACATAAGTATGGACGAGTACACAGACTGGAACAGCGGAGCAGTAACGCTGCGGGGAATACAGGCAACAAGTTCGATCCTGCTTTCCAGTTCACTGTCCCGCCTCCGTATATTCAGTATCGGATAATAGAGCGGGTCAGAAGAATGTTCCAGGTAGAAAGTGACAAACTCTGCACTACGCAGCAGTTGCGAGCGCTTCCGCCTTTTTGTATGTCCGGATTTATACTGCTGCTTATAGAACTCATCCAGGTACTTGCCCAGTTCAGCTGCCTCACCCAGCAGTTCACCCAGGTC
>DAOWEE010000099.1 GCA_030638625.1 Methanosarcinales archaeon | reverse complement strand
TTGTCAATTGAATTAATATCATTTGCCCGGGCCAGGATAACACTATTGGGATTCAGTTTTCGTGTCACCAGAATGGAAAAAATAATGTCGGAATCAGTTCCTACGGTCATAATTATAGTGGAAGCCCGCTCCACACCCACCTTTTTTAAAGTAGATTCAGATGCGGCATCCCCTATAAAATAGGTAAAATCCACATCCTCAAACACTTCTTCATTTGAGTCCACAACAACTAAAAGCACACCGGCATTCATCAGACGTTCAACTACCCTGTGCCCAACATCACCATATCCCAGCACAATTGTGTGGTCTTCCATCAAATCAAGTGTTTCATGCATTGTTATCATGTTTTTTGTTAATGTGTAAGTCGTTTGAATTTCCTTAACTGTTCCTTGGTGCCCACTACCAGCAATATGGAATTCCTCTTTATTATATCATGGGACCGAGGGTTCAGTGATAAAACACCGCCTTTCCATAACCCTACGATATTGGCACCGGTTAATTCGCGTGTTTTCGATTCTTTAAGACTCTTCCTCAGTAGACTGCTACCCGGGTATATGGGAAACTCGGCAATCTCAAGGTCGTCCATGAAGGCCGTACTATTAATTATCCTGTCTGTAAGAGGTTCGATAGCCTTACGCCCAATAAATGAACCAAGAAGGGATTTCGGCGATACTACCCTGTTGGCGCCTGCATATTTCAAATAATCTGAATTGCTTTTAACATTTACAATTGCCAGGACCTCTATGTCACAGAACTCCTTTGCAGTTAGTATAATACTTGCATTTTTTTCATCACTCTGGTTGGCTATGAGCAACCTGGCCCTGCACACTCCTGCAGCGTCCAGTACACTCTCTTCAACTGGGTCCCCAAAAATACATTCTATGCCATCCCTTAAAAGCGATCGTATCCGGCTTTCATCATCGTCTACTACAATGAAAGACATATTGTGGTCTTCCAGTTCGTTGACAAGTGATTCAACTATTTTGTTGTAGCCGCAAATAATAACATGGTTCTCAAGTTTTGTTGGGGCCCTGGTGGGTAGCTCACCCCTCAATTGTTTCTCGACTAACGGCATTACCACGAAGGGGAAGAGAAGTGCAAATAATATTATCACTCCCGATAGTGACACGACCATACTGAATATCTTTCCAACCAGTGAAGTCATTACCACATCTCCATAACCCACTGTGGTCATGCTGCTTATAACAAAATATAAACCCTCAATTAAGCCGATTGATTCTCCTTCAAAATTTGATTTGATGAATATTGTAATATAACTATACACCAGAACCATTATCCAAAAAAGGAGAACATAATTATATACTGTCCAGCCCGACTTTTTTTTTGCCATGTAGATTCAACACATGAATTAGTACGAACTAATATAAAGATTATTTATTGTATTGCAATGAACCTTTCAATAAGTTTAATATCCTGCCCTTACTATGACCATTGATGCTTGTATTATCCGGAGGAACAGGAACACCAAAACTTCTGGCTGGTCTTCGCCAGCTTGTACCTGATGAAGATATTACAGTGGTGGTCAATACCGCTGAGGACCTGTGGGTATCGGGCAACCTAGTGTGCCCTGATATTGATACTGTTACCTACCTTTTTGCCGATCTGCTGGATATGGATAAATGGTGGGGTGTAGCACAGGATACCTACCGCACCCATGAAGCCCTTACCTCTGCCGGACACGATGAGGTTTTAAGGCTGGGGGACAGGGACCGAGCAACACATATCATGCGTTCTGAATTTATCAGGCAGGGGGCATCACTGACTGAGGCTGTGGGCAGGACCGCCCGCATGCAGGGGGCAGGAGCGACTATTCTGCCCATGTGTGACGAGCCTGTGTCGTCCATGATAACCACTGATACCGGCACAATGCATTTCCAGGATTTCTGGGTGGGGCAAAGGGGGCGGCCTGAGGTGCTGGGTGTGGAGTACCAGGGTGTGAAAAATACCACTGTTACTGATGCAATCCGCCATGCTGTGGAGCAGGAGGATAATATCATAATCGGCCCAAGCAATCCCATTACAAGCATAGGCCCTATCCTTGCTGTGAAGGGTATGAAGGAACTGATACAAAGCAAACACGTGGTGGCGGTAAGCCCTATCATCGGGTGCGAGCCTGTGAGCGGGCCTGCCGGTAAGTTAATGAGTGCCTGCGGGTATGAGGTGTCGTCCAGGGGTGTGGCCCGGTTCTATGAGGAACTGCTGGATGTGTTTGTGGTTGATGAGCGGGATGGGTTGGGGCTACAGGGTGTGGGGGGTATGGATGTGGCTGTTACTGTAGTGAGTGCGGATACTATGATGACTTCGGCGGAGAAGAGTAAGGTGCTGGCGAAAGTTGTGATGGGACAGTTGGTTTAGGATGGTGGGTGTTACCCTGATAGAGACTATTTTATATTTTCCTGACAATTCCAGCCATAACTGACCTGACATCTTCTCTATCAGTATATTCCATCAATCCTTTCCATTGCTTTTGTAGTTTACACAGCCTCATAAAAGGATTAAACTTGGGCACTGCATCAGTCTTAGCATGAGTGATATTATTCAGTGCCTCTGCACTTCCCTTCACATTACCCAAAGTAAGATACTCCACAGACAGTACTTTGCATGATATTTCAATCTTATCAACAAGGTCTGGTTTCAAAAAACTGCCAGGATAAGGGTCAAAATCTGCGGGATTAACTACTATCATCCCCTGTATCGTCTGCTGCGTTTCAATCTTCGCCCTTTCATATATGAAACGGTAGATATCTTCTCTCAACTGTTTCCAAACAGGATGACTCTTTGATGGAGGGAGATGCTTGATAGATAGTTCATTATCAATAAAGATGTGAAAGCCGAA
>DAOWEE010000342.1 GCA_030638625.1 Methanosarcinales archaeon | reverse complement strand
CCCACAAGAATTACAATGTAACTGATAACGTCTTCACCGGTCATTGCTATCACCTTTGCTTTGCATCTATCTGTTGCATGGCTTCTTTTATCTCCTGAGACCTCTGGCTAAACCCAGTGAACTTTGACATATTGTATAAGGAATAAATGGCATATAACAGAATAATATAGTAAACAGCATAAAAGAAATATTCAAAAAAGGCCAGATTGATGCCCATTATGAATTCATAGTGGAAAAGTTCTTGCATTGTATGAATTCCGCCGCCTATTGAAAAAAATATCAAGGCATACCACACTAACATCCCGTAATCCTTTATGCGCCCTTTACTGAGCTTTTGAATTGCCAGATATCCCATGACGAGAGTCATGGTACCGAAGGCCATGGTTGCGAGAATTGGTATCAACAACAATATCCTGTCCATCATATTTATTGTACTTCACTAAGGTTAATCTTTTTATCACAGAATAGTGACAGTTGTGCCAGGAAATCAGCATCACTTTCAAGTTCAAGTGACAGGAATATCCCGTCAAGGTTCCAGGCCCTGAGTTTACTGGTAAGGAAATGAACAAATTTGGCAACGCTTCCTGTGTTATTATACAGGAGCAATGTGGAAAGTGAATCAAGGAAGAGGAATTTATTATCAATAGGAATAGCATCTATTGCTTCATCTATTATTACTGCAAGGTCTGATAAATTACGAAGGTCGTTTAGATAAAGACAACGGTCAGAGTTGTCTGATTTTCCGCCACTGGGCAGGGTTATGGCGTCAATGAAAATAATCATACGTGAATCAATGTTCTCTTTTTCCATTATCTGCTTCATTGTTGAATATGGTTTGTTGAAAGTTAGATATACACCGGGTTCATTTTTGGTATAAATCAGATATTTGAGAAAATCAATATTTGCTTCACTATAATCTTTAGCACTGGTCAATGCTAAAATTATACCCGGCTCTTGCATATCTTTTAGTTCCCATTCAATTTTGTCTCTCATAAAACGACCAAACCTTTTTTAAAATATTGTATAGTATTATGCAATTAAATACTAGTTTACAATTCGACCATATATTTAATTTTCGGAATATTTATTCGCAGAGTTTAATTTAGTGTATAAAGTATAACTATGTTTTGTCCGACTCTATTGGACACCCTGTATTAAGTCCAGGGTCTCAAGTAACTGCTATCGAAGGGAGCAGTTACTTATCTAATGAAACACAATTTATTTGAATTAATATTTATAGGTGAGACAGATTGGAAATGAGAAAGCGAATATATCATCGTTTTCCGGTGCAAGAGATAGAGTTTACACAGACATACAGTTTCAGGGGTAATCTACAATATCTTGTGAAAACACTGGCCGGAATGAACAATAAGTCGGGTTCAATAACCCTAAAGAGGACACCAGACCATACCCTTGAAGTTAAACGTAAAATTAATGTGTATATTACCGAGGCAGGTGTGGATTTTAAACCTTTGACCTTACAGGATCTGGATATAGTTCTTGATGGTATTGAAGACAACGGTATATTGGATTTTAAAATAAGCATACTATATTCACGTCTGGATAAAGATTATAGGAGAGTCTCATTCAATGAAGATACTTTCCTGATCAGGTGTGACCTTGCACAGGAAATATTGACAATGAAAATAAACCCATTAAATGGGCCCGGACATACTAACTGCAATGAGGTTGCCAGCACTTTAGTGGACGAAATTGAACGCGGGCAGACAAAATGACCATATATATTCATGAAGAATCGTCCTGTGGCGATTGAATTTTCAGTGTGAGAACCGAATAGTTTATCTACTATATGTTAAATGATAGACTTGAAATTCAGACGTGAATAAGGATAACAAAAACAACCTTAAAAGTTTAATAATAATCATGATTTAAATGCTATCATCTGAAAAATGAGCTTGATTGTGGTTATCCTTAAAAATACAATGATTTAGATAAATTTCATGATATCATGAAATATCTGATTTAAAATTATCAATATGGTGAAGGAAATATGACAAAGGCCGAAATTCTATCTCAGATAAAGAAAGCGGAAGAAGATGCGGAATCGATAATATCGCAGGCCGATGAAGCAAAAACCAAGAAGATACTGGAAGCAAAGAACCAGTCACGTGAATTAATCGAAAAAACAGAAATAGATTCGCAAAAAGCTGGTGATGAGAAGATTGCACAAGCAAAGACCAGTGTAGTGTCTGAGAAAGAAAATCTGCTCAAGGAAGGATTTGCTGCAGCTGATTCAATCAAATCAGAGGCTGAAAATAATATGGCGAAAGCTACCGAAACCCTAGAGGAGCAATTCGAGAGGGCAATATATGCTTAAGGCCAAAAAAGTTTCAAGAGCTTTATTAGTGGGTCATAATAATCTTCTTGACCAAGTAGTTGAGACACTGCATGGTTTGAACTCTGTACACATAGAGGATTTCACAGAAGAGACTGATTTTCTTTCAATCGGTAAACCTGCTGTGGTGGCGTCAGAGGTTTCAAATAAGCTTATCAAACTCAGGTCATTATCTAATTTCCTTGGCATAAAGCCAAAATATACTGATAATCTATTAGATGAGGAATCTTTATTAGATGATTTTGATTCCAGACTTGATGAATTAGATTCTGCTGTTTCTGTATTGCTGGATAAACGGAATGTACTGGATATTGAAGGTAAGAATATTGAAACTTACATTAAAGATTTACAGCCATTGTCAATGTTCCCGCTGAACGTGGAGATGTATAGGGATTATAGCTCTATATCAGTCCATGCAGGATACATTCAGGGTGACAGAACAGAGATTGAAACAGAGGTTAAGAAGGTTACAACCAGCTGTGACCTGAATATTGCTATGCACAATAAAGCCCTGCTTATTGCTTTATTTGTGTCAGTTGAACATACTGATGCTGTTGTTGAAGTACTTGATAAGTACAATTTCTCTGAATTGCATATACCGGAATTGACTGGTGACCCAGGAAAATTACTGGCCGGTTTTAACAACAGAAAAAAAGATATACAGGCTGAGCTGGAATCACTTACGAACGAGATTACTAGTCTGCAAAGCAGTTATTCTGATTTTGTTCTGGCATCAGATGAAATACTATCGATAGTAACCCAAAAAGCAGAAGCTCCATTGAGGTTTGCGACGACTGATAATACATTTATCATTGATTGTTGGGTACCTGACGACCAGATGGAAAATACAGAAAAGCTCATCGAAGAGCGATTCAACCATTCAGTCTATTTCACAAAATTAGACATTGAAAAAGAGGATATTAAGGCAGAAACCATCCCTGTGGAATACGATAACCCGGGATCGGTCAAACCACTTGAAACAATAATGAACTTGTATTCAAGACCTAATTATAAAGAAATAGACCCCTCAGCCATCATTTTCATTACCTTCCCCTTGTTCTATGGCATCATGCTTGGAGATATCGGATACGGTCTGGTGCTCCTGACTTTGGGCCTTATAGGAAAAGCTAAGATAAAGTCGGAAGGTTTGAAACCCCTGGCAACACTGTTAATATACTGTAGTATCTCAACATTGATATTTGGAATATTGTTTGCTGAGATTTTTGGTTTCCACCTGTTTGGGCATCACAGCATTGTTGCGGAACTGATTGGTGAACATAGTGCGATGGGTGAGATGTTCTATAATTTCCACGCTTTGCCAATACTTGAAAGGCTTGGAAAGGAAGATATACCAATACTATTGTTAGCATCAGCATTAATCGGTACGCTTCACTTGAATCTCGGATTCCTGTTAGGTTTCAGGAATGAAGCAATTTCACATGGTGTTGTGAAAGCTGTACTGACAAAGTTAAGCTGGATTATACTACAACTCGGAATTGCTCTTATTATTCTATCTGCCTTGGAATACATACCGGTAATCGGTAATACCATAGGTGCAGTAGTTGCAGTACTTGGGGTAGTAATGCTGATTGCAGGTGAAGGTGGAGCCGGAATTCTGGAACTTCCATCAATTCTCAGCAATACACTTTCATACACAAGGCTTACAGCTGTAGGTTTATCTTCGGTAGGTATTGCCTTTGCAGTAAATGAGATTGTGACTGGAATGCTCTTTCCCCAGGGCGGATTATTCATAATATTGGGGATTTTAGTGCTCATAGTTGGGCACACAGTGAACACCGTATTGGGCGTAGTTGCGCCCGGACTGCATGCCTTGAGGTTGCAGTACGTAGAATTCTTTACAAAATTCTACGAGGGCGGTGGTCGTAAATTTAATCCATTCGGATATACTCGAAAATACACGGAGGAAAAATAAATGGTAGATATAAATTTAGCAGAAGCATCAGTTGAACAGATACTTGCAAACCAGAGAGGACTTATTGCTATTGGCGCAGGTCTGGCAGTAGGACTGTCAGGTATTGCATCAGCTCTTGCAGAAAAAGACATCGGCGCTGCAGCAGTCGGTGCAATGGCAGAACGGGAAGAACTTTTCGGCAAAGGTCTGATCATGACCGTTATTCCGGAAACCATCGTTATCTTTGGTCTGGTCGTTGCTATATTGCTGTTGTTCCTGTAGATACTCAACCCGTTATCGGGAGATAGAATATGGGACTTGAAGACGTTGTGAATGATATCCTGGAGCAAGCCAGGTCCAAAGCTTCAGCCATCAATGCTGAAGCTGAAGAAGAGGCCGCTGTCCTGATACATGAGGCACAATCCAGAGCAGATGAGATTATGCAAACCCGTCAGGAAGAGGTTGATGCCCATATTGAGAGGATGCGTAAACAGGAAATATCCAGTGCCCATCTTGAGATGAAGCGGGCTGCACTAAATGCAAAAAAGGATATCCTGGACAGCGTTAATCAATCAACCAGGGATGTTATCTCTTCTATGCCAGCCAAGAAAAATGCCAGTCTGTTAAAGGCAATTCTTGATCAATACGGTAGCAGTGGAACCAGAATATATTCCAATGCAAGAGATGCAAAACTTGTCCAGGAAATGACTGATCTAACATATATGGGTGAGATTGACTGCATAGGCGGACTGGTCATAGAGAACGATGATGGTACCGTACGTATGGACTATACATACGATAGGATTCTGGAAGATGTATCTGAGCAGTCACTGAAGCAGATTTCTGATATACTCTTTGGGTGAAGTGTTCATGGCATTCTTAATTAAGCGGGGCAGCAAAAAATATCCGTATATCACAGCCAGGGTAAGGGCTATGAAAAGCAAACTAATGCCCAGGGAAGTTTACCCCAAACTAATGAACATGGACATTCCCGAGATAACACGTTTAATGGGGGAGTCTGAATACAAACAGGATGTGGATGAACTTGCCCAAAAATACAGTGGTCTCGACCTGCTGGAGCATGCCCTGAACCAGAACCTTGCAAGGACATATCGAAAATTGTTACGGATATCAAAGGATGAACCCAATTATCTTATCACTGAATATCTAAGACATTGGGATATCTGGAATATCAAGACTATTCTGAGAGGAAAATATTACGGAGCTCCAGCCCAGGAAATAATGGATGCTGTGGTGGCTGCAGGGCAGTTGGGTTACCGCCAGATTACTTCCATCGCCAATATGGAATCCATTGAGGATATAAAAAGTGCCCTTGCAAACTCACCCTATTACTCTGCCATAGCCGATTATGAGGGTGGCGAATTGTCGACTATTGAGAACGAACTTGATAAGATATATTATTCACGATTGCTGGCATCCATTGGTAAATCAAAAGGTGAAAAACTGAGTCTTAAATTTATCATGACTGAGATTGACCTGAAAAACCTGAAAACACTTTTCAGGACCAAAAAAGCTGGTCTCGACAAGGATGTCATCCTTGAATTGTTGATACCAGGTGGCATGGAACTTAAGAGCAGAGATCTAAAAAAGATGTCATCTCTCTCCTGGTCAGATTTCCTGAAAAGACTTGAAGATTATTCATACTGGTCTGCTATATCTGAAGTAGTAAGCGAGGATATGACTTCGCTTATGGATGTAGAAGCTGTACTGGATAAATATGCAATAGAATATGCATCAAAGGTTTCACATTATTATCCGATTTCGATTCTTCCTATATACGATTATATGCTCAGGAAGAACAATGAAATAAACAGCATAAGGACCATTGTGCGGGGTAAAAAAGTAAATCTGCCTGATGAAATCATAAGAAAACATCTGGTGATGTAAACATGGAAATAGCAGTAATCGGGAACAGTGAATTTACCACGGGTTTCAGGCTTGCAGGAATCAAAAAGATTTATGAAACAAGTAAAACTGATGACCTTGTACACACTTTGCAGAGTATACTTAAAGAGCGTGACGTTGGTATTTTAGTTATACATAATGATGATCTGGCCAGTTTGCCGGAACAGTTCAGGATAATGCTGGACGAAATAGTCACACCCACCACTATAGCACTTGGTGGTGCAGGTGAGAGTTCAAATTTAAGAGATAAAATTAAACAAGCAGTAGGTGTTGATCTTTGGTAACAAAAGGAGAAATCTATAGAATATCTGGACCGGTAGTTACAGTCCAGGGCATCAATACCAGTATGTATGATGTTGTAAAAGTAGGGAATGAAGGCCTCATGGGAGAGGTTATTGGAATCGAGAAAGACAAGTCTGTTGTCCAGGTGTATGAAGAAACAGCTGGTATAAGACCTGGAGAACCTGTGGAAAATACAGGTATGCCTCTGTCAGTTGAACTCGGTCCCGGACTTATTGAAAGTATATATGACGGTATTCAGCGCCCATTGCCTATACTTCAGGATAAGATGGGTGATTTTATTGAACGTGGAGTGACAGCAGATGGTTTGGACCATGAAAAACTCTGGGAATTCAAACCTGTTGTGAAATCCGGTGATAAGGTCTCAGGCGGTGTCGTGATAGGTACCGTACAGGAAACACCTAATGTAGAACATCGGATTATGGTTCCACCTAATGTTTCAGGCACAGTGGATGAGATAAAGAGCGGTAAATTCACAGTGTTAGATACGGTCTGTACCCTGACTGACGGTAAAGAGATGCAGATGATGCAGAAATGGCCTGTGCGTATGCCCAGACCTGTCACTAAAAAACTGACCCCAAATGTCCCGCTTATTACAGGACAGCGTATTCTTGACGGCCTGTTCCCGGTTGCCAAGGGCGGTACGGCAGCTATTCCCGGTCCTTTCGGGAGCGGTAAGACCGTTACCCAGCAGCAGCTTGCTAAATGGAGTGATACCGAGATTGTGGTCTATATCGGTTGCGGTGAGAGAGGTAACGAGATGGCAGATGTGCTTACCGAGTTCCCTGAACTGGAAGACCCCAAGACCGGCAGGCCGCTGATGGAGCGGACCGTGCTTATCGCCAATACCAGTAATATGCCTGTAGCAGCCAGGGAAGCCAGTGTTTATACTGGTATCACAATAGCCGAATATTACAGGGATATGGGTTATGATGTATCATTGATGGCTGACAGTACCAGCAGATGGGCTGAAGCCATGCGAGAGATTTCATCAAGGCTTGAAGAGATGCCAGGTGAAGAAGGTTATCCTGCATACCTGTCAGCCCGTCTAAGCGAGTTCTATGAGCGTGCCGGAAGAGTAGAGTCCCAGGCCGGACTTAACGGTTCCATTACCATTATCGGGGCAGTATCTCCGCCAGGCGGCGATTTCTCAGAGCCTGTTACCCAGAATACCCTGCGTATTGTGAAAGTGTTCTGGGCGCTGGATGCAAAACTTGCCCAGAGACGGCATTTCCCGTCTATTAACTGGCTGAACAGTTACAGTCTGTATACCAAAGGACTAACTGATTGGTACAATGAGAATGTATCCACGAATTGGGTCAAGTTAAGAGACGATGCCATGGACCTGCTCCAGCAGGAATCAGAACTCCAGGATATTGTCCAGCTTGTAGGCTCGGATGCACTTCCACCAGACCAGCAGTTGACATTGGAAATAACCAGACTTATCAGGGAAGTATTCCTGCAGCAGAACGCCTTCCAT
>DAOWEE010000188.1 GCA_030638625.1 Methanosarcinales archaeon | reverse complement strand
TGTCATATTATCCACATCCATCCCTTCCAGTGTCTCAATTACCGGATGGGGTTGCCGGGACGGCTGGGATGGTGTGGCTTCACTGTTGCCAGGGTCGAACAGCATCAATTGTGTATAGGTTGCGTTGCGTTTTCCTTTGTGCCCCAAGCTTTCACTTTCCACTTCATTTAACACTTCCTTTGCCCTCTGGGTCACTTTCAGGGGCACACCTGCCAGCCTTGCCACATGGATACCATAACTTTTGTCAGTGGCACCAGGCACAATCTTGCGCAGGAACACCAGGTCGTGTCCATCTTCCTTTACTGCGATGTGAAAATTCTTAACCCGCTTCAGGCTACCTTCCAGATTTGTCAACTGGTGGTAATGAGTGGCGAACAGAGACCGCACCCCCACCCTGCCCCTGTTGTGGATGAACTCCACTACCGAGCGGGCGATGCTGTAACCGTCAAAGGTGCTGGTACCCCTGCCAATCTCGTCCAGCAGTATGAGGCTTTTGGGTGTGGCATTGTTCAGGATATTGGCCAGTTCGACCATTTCTATCATGAAGGTACTCTGCCCGCTGGCAAGGTCGTCGAAGGCACCTACCCTGGTGAATACCCTGTCAACTATGCCGATGGATGCGTATGATGCGGGCACAAAGCATCCTATCTGTGCCATTACAACAATGAGAGCGGTCTGGCGCATGTATGTGGATTTACCTGCCATATTGGGGCCGGTGAGTAGCAGGAACTGCTCTTTCTCACAATCCATGTTGGTATCGTTGGGTACGAATCCGCCCGGTACCGAATACTCCACTACCGGGTGGCGGCCGTCGCGTATTAAGATGCTGCAACCGTCGTTTATTTCGGGCCTGATGTAATTGTTATTTACTGCCACTTCTGCCAGGTTTGTAAGGGCATCCAGTTTACCGATGAGCCCTGCCGTTTCCTGAAGTGCAGATGCCTGTGCTGCGATAAGTCCGGTTATTTCGGTGAACAGGTCGTATTCCAGTGCCACACGCCTATCATTGGCAGAGAGTATCATTGCTTCCTTTTCCTTTAACTCGGGCGTGTAGAACCGCTCGGCATTGGCAGTGGTCTGCTTCCTGATATATTCATCCGGCACCTGGGACAGGTTGGCTTTTGTCACTTCAATGAAGTATCCGAACACTTTATTGTATGCAATTTTCAGGGACTTGATGCCTGTGCGCTCCCTCTCCTGCTGCTGTAGGTTTGCCACCCATTCCTTGCCGTGTGCAGCCATGTCGTTCAATTCGTCCAGTTGTGCATTATATCCGGGCTTTATAATTCTGCCTTCCCGAAGCGATACCGGCGGCTCGTCCACGATGGAGAGCTCAAGCAGACTGGTAAGGTCTGCAAAATCATTGAGTTCTTCCTGGATGGATATGAGCAGGTCTGATTTGATGTTGCCTCCCTGCAGTGCGGATTTGAGTTGGGGCAGGGTGTTAAGGGATGTTCTAAGTGCCACCAGGTCGCGGGCATTGGCGTTGCCGTACACGATACGTCCGGTGAGCCGCTCCATGTCCCGGATACCTTTGAGAAGCGAACGCAGGTCATAGCGCAGCAGGGTATTTTGTGACAGTTCTTCCACGCTGTCCAGCCGGCGGTTTATGTTATTCACAGATATAAGGGGCTGGAGTAGCCACTTGCTCAGCAGCCTGGAGCCCATTGGCGTGCTGGTGTGGTTTACTACTTTGAGCAATGATGAATCGGCAGAGCCGTCCCGCACGTTTTTTACCAGTTCCAGGTTGCGCAGGGTGATGGAGTCAAGCACCATGAACTGGTTCTCGAAATACGTCTGTGGGGTCTGTATGTGTTCCAGTGCCCTCATCTGGGTTTCTTCCACATAGGCCAGTGCAGCGCCCGAAGCTGCAGTGGCTGCGGGTAGGCCTTCAAGTCCCATGCCTTCAAGGGTAGATGCACCGAAGTGGTCAAGCAGGCGGTGCCTGGCAATACCAGGCTCGAAGTCGTCTGCTTCGTACTGGTGGATAATGAGCTTTATGTTCTCTTTCAGCCTGTCAGCCAGGTGGTTATTATTGTACAGTTCGGGCGGCATGATACACTCAGCCGGGCGCATCCTGGCCGCTTCACTCACGACAGCGTCAAAGCTTTCCTCGCTGTTCACCTGGGTGGTCATGAACTCGCCAGTAGAGATGTCAATGAAGGAGATGCCGAAATGTTTGTCGAGCCGGGCCACTGCCATCAGGTAGTTGCTGCCCGAATCATGGAACATGGACGAGTCCATGGCCGTACCCGGAGTGACTACCCTGACCACGCCCCGTTTGACCACACCTTTGGCCTTTTTCGGGTCTTCAAGCTGCTCGCAGATTGCAACTTTGTAGCCTTTCTTTATCAGGCGGGGCAGGTATGAGTCCAGTGCATGGTAGGGTATGCCTGCCAGGGGCATCTTTTCGCCTTCTTTGTTCTTGCCCCTGGTAGTGAGGGTGATGTCCAGTTCCCTGGCCATGGTGGCTGCATCCTCGCCGAATGACTCATAGAAGTCACCCATCCTGAACATGATGAGGGCATCGGGGTGCTGCTGCTTAGCATCGTAATACTGTTGCATTGCTGGGGTGAGTTTTTGCATTGACGGGGCTACGGTTCGATGTAATTATATGAGTGGTATGTATTGGAGGATTATCATGGTTC
>DAOWEE010000072.1 GCA_030638625.1 Methanosarcinales archaeon | reverse complement strand
CACGTCAGCAGTTTAACGCCTCATATTGAACCCATCAATGGAACCCGTAACGAAACCGACCTATCCAATGTCTCACACTATGGCAATGTCTCAGGACCGGAAATAGCCAGGGTCCAGGATGCCACTAATCTCAATTGTGTGCTGTGTCATAAGAATGCCACTAATGGATCTGTATGGGGTAATGCAACACAGGTAAGGCATCCCGTGAATAAGACAGCTAATTTTTGTATCAATTGTCATGGAAATGTCAGCACTTTGCAAAAATTACATTACCAAGGTATTACAACAGCACCCGAGATCCATACATCAGGATTTGACTGGGAAGGGGATGGTGCAGATTATAAAATTAAATCCGGTCAACAGTTCCAGAATAATGAAGGTTGTTATGCCTGCCATGAAGAAAATGTTGTAATGGGCAGTACTGATGATGCGAATACAAGGATATGTGAGGAATGTCACTATAATAATTCTGCTGGTCCATTCAGCAATAGCATCAATACAAGAACAGATGTAAATAACACTATTCCACGTGTCTTCAGCCATATTAATAATTCCAGTGTGACCGTTGGAGTATCCAACATGAGCCAGTACTTCAATTCTGATACAAACATCAGCACTCCTTCTGGTTGTTATGCCTACAATGTAGGTACTGATGCTGGTTCCTGCCACGGTGTCAGTTATAGTAACAATTCCAGTGGTTATTACGCATTCAGAAGGTTATACCCACAAATAGATGGAACAATGAAACCATATCGATGGACACAGACTATAGATAATCTGCCCAACACTTCTGACTGCCGTATCTGCCACCTGGGTGCCAACGCTACCATAGGAACACTTGTGGATAGTCCGTATTGGGGCTATCCAATGAATGTAACAAGCACCAAACCCACGGTGTTCACACATACCAAGTCCGAGGCTTCTGCTAATTCCTGCTGGGGCTGTCATGTAATAAACGGCGCGCAACCCGTAGATTTCCACGATGCCAATATCACTGTAGCAGGCGGGCCGGACTGTATCAGCTGCCATGACGCGGGCGGGCCGGTATCCATTGACCGACAGTTGAATGTTACAGCCATGAACGCTACCTCGTCAATTCATGATACATTGAACAACGCCACTGTGAACGGTACAAATTACATGTGTTATGCATGCCATCTTGATGGGCAGCCTCCGGCCAGCGGTCACCCTATCAATCTGAGCCAGACTAAGTTGTGTGATGACTGTCACACAGGAGTTTCCAGTTTCAATGCCCCTGTTGTGGGCAGGCATATTCCTAATGCATCATTGTCCCAGCAACATAGTACATCTAATGTCACGACACATTATGCAGAGTGTTGGGACTGCCACAATAACAGTGTAAATGCAACTGGAACCCTTTGGGTAATTAATAAATCCCAGATATCCCACTACGGTACTAACAGCAGTCTGGTGAAAACCAATTCTAACGATTCACTACCTGTTGACCAATGTTATAATTGTCATAATAGTACTATCGTGGGCTCTAATTATGGTAATGCCACCCAGGTCGTGATGGCTGCCCAAATTAAGTGTTTCGAATGTCACAATGGCGACTGGAAGTTTGAGAAGAGACTTCCGTTCTTGCCATCTTCATGGGTGTTTTATGCATCAGAACCTCTGGACTTCCACAATCAATCAATGGGAACATACTGGGCATGTTCCACATGCCATTAATTATTTTTCCCTCAACCTCTCCCGTTCCCCCAAAACCGCCTCAATCTCTCCATCCAGATCCCTGGCCTTCTTCACATCCCCCTTCCCACCAGTCTCCATAATCTTGCGCAACTCCCGCCTGTACGGACCCAACCGCCGCCCGATACGTACAAAATCCTCTTGTGAGATACTCTTCTTTCCCTCAAGCTCTTCCTTTGATATCAACTTAATCTGGTCCTTTATCATCTCAAGCTTCTGACCGAACTCGCCAGCAGGCTTTTTTTGGACAGCCTTCTTTTTATTCACTTTCTTTTGCACAGTGCTTTTTTTCTTTGCTGGCTTCTTTCCATCCAGCACGTCAGCCAGTTCAGCCACCAATGCCGCAGCAGCCTCGCCCCTGGAAGTCAGCACAACCTGCTTCACCCGGTTGTCATTGCCGTCCTGCTCGAACTTGACCAGTCCTATATCTTCCAGCTTGGCCAGTATTTTGGTTGTATGCGAAAAAGTGGACTCAATTTCCCTTGAAATTACAGAAGCGTACGTCCCCCCCTCACTACTAATGGTTAGCAATACCAGGGCGGGTTTTTGCTGCAGTATCAGGTTGACGGCATCGCTGCCCATGATATTTCACTCCCCTATTTGCCCAGTTCCCTGGACCGCTCAGACGCCGCTATCACCGCACTCATCACAGCAGCCCTGACCTTTCTTTTTTCAAGCGCCTCAATACCCCGAATAGTGGTTCCGGCTGGTGAGGTCACCATATCCTTCAACTCACCAGGATGCTGGCCAGACTCCAGCACCATGCTGGCCGCACCAAGCACAGTCTGTGCCGCCAAAGTCTGTGCCGTAACCCGGTCCAGTCCCTGGTGCACGCCGCCGTCTGCCAGCGCCTCGATAATCATAAATATAAACGCAGGTCCACTGCCTGAGACCCCAGTCACCGCATCCATCAGGTGTTCATCCACTACCACGGTCCGGCCCACTGCATTGAATATCTTGCGTGCGGTCTCAACATCAGTCTCGGTAGCAGCATCTCCCGGACAGATGGCAGAAGCGGCCTGGCCTACTGTGGCACAGATATTAGGCATAACCCTTATCACACGGGTTCCTCCGGGTAGTTCATCGGCCAGGCTGTCAATATTCACGCCTGCTGCAATGCTTACAAACAGGTGCTTTTTGATAACTGATTCCTTGATACCCTTTAACACGTAGCGGATTATCTGGGGTTTGATAGCCAGGATGATAACATCGGCTTCCTTAATTGTCACCCCATTATCAGTGGAAACCATTATACCCAGTTCCTCAGCAAGCATATTCAGTTTCTGCTCATCAATGTCGCTGGCATATACTCTTGCAGGCTCCACCAGTCCTGCACTGATGATACCACGTATCAGAGCCTCGCCCATCTTTCCTGTTCCGATAAATCCTATGGTCATGTCCTTAATATGAATCATCTCCACTTTACTTCACTTTCCGCTTAGGCGCCATGTACTCAATGACATCCTCAAGACCACTGGCCTTCAGGGTCTCATCAGTGGGTATGCCGTCCACATCCCAGCCCCTGCGCTGGTAATATATATCCAGTATCTCCTTGAACTCATCCCTGTTCAGCACCTTCCCTGCATGGGGACCCGTCTTTATGGGGTCGTTGAATACCCTGTCAGGTGGCCTGTCATCTTCCCTGACAAGTCCCAGCCTGATATTGATGGCACGGGTCAGGTTGTACACGTCATTACTCAACTTCAGCAGTTCTTCCAAGGTAAATTCAATACCAACTGCCGCACTAAAGAAATCAGCATAAGTATTCTCATCAAATCCAAGTTCAATCCATGGCAGCCTGCACACGCCCAGCATATCAAACAGGGGCCGTACGGTCTGGTGATATATGACCAGGTCTGCCTTATCATTGAGGTCCCAGTTGGCTCCCATCTCCAGTTCCTTGGCGATAGGCCAGGCCCGTGCGTGATGTGCCCCTATATCCGAGGTCGCATACCCCAGCGCCATGGTCATGGCCACCCTGGCATCGTATGCCGACTGGTCCAGCCCTTTAACATGGTTTATTATGGGCGCCAGTTGAGGCCAGCGCTTGATTACGCCATACGCACCCTCGGCGAGGGTATCTCCAACACCTTCCCTGAAGGCTATCTTGCGTATCATTTCCATGATACTCTCGTCATCGCCCCAATTCAGGGCCATGCCGTCCAATTCTTCCAGCGTGACCATGTCCTTTTCGTATGCCTCTATCATTACACTGATGAGGCTGCCTGCAGTTATGGTATCAATACCGTACTCATCGCACAGATAATTGGCCCGCAGTATGGCGCTAAAATCGCTTACACCTACATTGGAGCCGAACATGGCTGCGGTTTCGTATTCGGGTCCCTCGATAACCGTGCCGGCGTATTTGCCGTCCTTGACCAGATTCACATTACCGCATGCCATAGGACATCCAAAACAGGCGGTATCGCCTATCTTGTATTCCAGTTCCATGACATCGCCGTTTATCTTTTCGGCTTCCTCGAAATGTGTATCCTTGAAATTATGGGTGGGTATGATTCCTGCTGTATTGGCATAATCGATAACGCTCAT
>DAOWEE010000263.1 GCA_030638625.1 Methanosarcinales archaeon | reverse complement strand
TTCAATTTTAACACCTCAATTGCTATAATGTCAAACCTCCTTATAAGCAAAAAGAAGGCGAAATGTACACTTTACGTCCACCTTTTTTATTTATGTTCAGAAAGAATAGTAGTATAATATGCCACCCTTTCATCTCATCGATCCCACAAGACTAGGTGTGGAACTTTCCTACACACTTATCGTTGTATTTCTCTGCTTTTCAATCTACTATAAAACCAGGGAAATCTATGAGCTAACAAACCATGAAGGGATACATTATTTTAGATTGACATTCGTATTTTTCGGATTTGCCTATATTTCCAGATTCATATTCATTTCATTGAAGTTAATGGGAATAACATTTGATATTGATTTTCCCAGATATATATTCGGAAATTTTCCTCTTGTCCTTGTCGGATACTTCAGCACAATGGCAATTCTTTCATTGACATATAGCATACTCTGGAAGAAACTGAATATCAAACATATTTTTTTAATATTCAATGTCATTGCAATTTTGATATCCAGTATTGCATTTATTTCAAGATCTTCGTTCATTTTGACAATAACACAGGCAGTATTGCTTATTTTTACATCAATAATTATTGCTTACTATATCATGAGCAAATCTGGAAAGATCTCGCAGCTTTATATGTTATATATTTTATTTATCCTGTTCTGGATGGTCAATCTGGTCGCATTGGGTCCAAGACGATTCATTCCATTTGAAGTTCAGACTATATTTCAGATTATATCGGTAGTAGTGATTGGAATAATCTATCATAGGGTGGGTAAATGGACCAGATAAAGCGTAAAAGAGATCGCTTGGAAGTGATTTATGATATATTGAAGATTATTAGACATCATAATAATTCCATAAAGCCCACACCTTTGCTAAGATATTCGAATTTATCATCACAAAGTTTTTCTGATTATTTAAATGAATTATTGGAAAAAGGTTTTGTCAAAGAGATTATTGATGAAAAGGGAAAGAAGTTCTTAACTTTGACTGATAAAGGTTTCAAATATCTTGAAAAATATAAATTGATCATAGGTTTTATTGAAGATTTTGAATTATAATTATTTTTTATTGCCTCTACAACCTTCATTCACTAACCCTCCCCCCAATCGAAGACCTCACAATTCCTTCCACACAATAAGGACAACATATATACCCAACTGAAACCTAAATTGTATAAGGGAAAATCGTGGAGGTTAGCAAATGGAATGTACACATACAGACCAGATACGGGAAGTTAAGCCCAGTGCCCAAGGGTGCGAAGAATGCCTGAAAAGCGGTGACTCCTGGGTGCACCTGAGGATGTGCCTGACCTGTGGTCACGTGGGATGTTGCGATTCATCGAAGAATAAGCATGCGACGAAACACTTTCATGAGACTCACCATCCAATCATGCAATCATTTGAGAAAGGTGAGGATTGGCGGTGGTGCTATGTGGATGAAATGTACCTTTGACAATCAGGAACGTTTTTTGGGATATTGCATGTATTAAATAATGATAATGGATCCGCAAGTTGAAAGACCGGCTGGTGAAAACAAGAGTATCCCCCTCTACCCCATCCTGCTGGTAAACTTCATCGGGACCCTGGGATTCAGTATCATTCTGCCCTTTTTGGTCTTCCTGGTAACAAGGTTTGGCGGGAATGCCCTCATTTATGGGCTGATAGGTGCCACGTATCCCGCATTCCAGCTATTCGGAGCACCCATCCTGGGGAAATGGTCAGACCTGTACGGAAGGAAAAAAATACTCCTCTTAAGCCAGATAGGTACGCTATTCTCATGGATAATATTCCTGCTGGCCTTCTTTGTCCCGCTCTCCACGATATATGTCATCAATTCGGCATCCCTTGGAATAATCGTCATTACCGTCCCATTGCTCATTTTCTTTATTTCAAGGGCAATGGACGGTCTCACCGGCGGAAATGTCTCAGTGGCAAATGCATACCTTGCCGATATCACACAGGAACAAAACCGAAAAGCCAATTTTGGGAAAATGGCAGCTTCGACCAATTTGGGTTTTATTATCGGTCCAGCTCTGGCAGGAGTTCTGGGTGCAACGATATATGGTGAACTGATACCAGTAACCGCTGCACTGCTAATTTCCCTGGCGGCAGTGTTCATAATCGCTTATCGACTCCCTGAATCCAGATTTTCAATTCCTGAAAAGTATCCTGAAAAAGTGAATGTGAGAAAAGTGTTCGGGCAGGAACAAAAAGAATGTTACCGCGTGAAAGAGAAGGAAAAAATTACTATCAGGGATATTCTGGAAATCAGGAATGTCCCTTATATCCTGGTCCTTTATTTCATGATATTCCTGGGATTCAACATTTTCTATACAGCATTCCCCATCCATGCTGTCCAGCATTTGAACTGGTCAGTGACCCAGATGGGGATATTCTTCGCATTTTTAAGCCTGGTGATGGTATTCGTCCAGGGTCCGGTGCTGGAATGGATAGGGACGAAATACTCCAGCGGTTTGTTAATACTGGTAGGAAGCATTATCCTTGGCACGAATTTTATCCTGATAATGTCAGGGAATTTGATCATAATCTACATTGCTGGCGTGTTCTTTGCAGTAGGCAACGGTCTCATGTGGCCCTCTTTTTTGTCCATACTCTCAATAGTAGCTGGAGATAAATACCAGGGTTCTGTGCAGGGATTTGCCAGCAGTTCAGGAAGCCTGGCAAGTATCATCGGACTGGTCGGTGGTGGGATATTGTACGGGCTCATTGGCAGTGGAGCATTTCTGGTATCTGCAGTTATTATTTTTGTGGTGTTTTTCATGTCCATCAGGTTATTGTCATTTCGGGAAATGACTGCCTGAATGGCATTTTTTCATTGTATATAATCTATAAGATTATGTACTCGAGTTAATCCGACCGTAGGGAGGATTTTCTTGTGCTGGTATGAAGGAGTCATATTCTTGAACAACCCCCTTCAAACCCAAATATCACATTTGAATTTTTCAAGAACGTATATGCTTAAATAAACATAAACCCACATTCCACCATGAACCAAGGCAGTACCAGACAAAACATAAAACCAGGATTAAACGTAGGAATTGTTCTAAAACAAGATCAGAGGAGTGGGAAAATAACCCAGGGTATTGTAAAGAGAATCCTGACTAAATCTTCACAACACCCACACGGAATAAAAGTTCAATTAGAAGACGGTCAGGTTGGAAGAGTGAAGGAAATCCACACAAAAATCGAAGAATAATCTGCCTAAACCGACTAAATCATAAGCCGCCCTTTTTGCCAGTCATTAATTATCATGACAGCAGCCCTTGTCTCATCAACCTCACCCTTCTTCTTCAAAAAGTTCCTCTGCCTGCCAATCAGTTCAAGCACTTCATAGGAATTCTCCGCCTCTATTGTGACGTGATATAAGGACTCCAGGGCTTTTTTGTTTTCAGCGCACAGTTTCTCTATTATGACCATGGCCACGCCGATAGGGTCCTTCAGGTGAGTTGAATCCTTTACTGCAAGCAGGCCCTGGATATACTCATCGTTATCGCCAAAGGGAATAACCCCTGGCGTATCAATGAACTTGATGCGGGAACCCGCTTTAATATGCTGCACTCCCTTGGTATGGCCTGATATTGAGGATGTGCCGGCACTGTGTTTTCCAGTCACGGCATTGACCACCGATGACTTGCCGGTGTTGGGATAGCCAAGGGAACCGACCAGTATTTCGCGCCCTCTTATGTTAGCGGTTTCAAGTATTTTGTGCCGCAACATTGTTGTCCCGGACCTGTCCTTGCTGGACACAAAGACCGTTGGCGCAATTTTTGACAGCCGGGATTTGGTTTTTTCAAGTTTTTCCTTTGATACAAGGTCGCATTTGTTAAGGACTATTATGAACGGCTTTTTCGCACGTGCAATATCACGTTCGACCTCGCTGTTTCGTGTCTCGTCAGGAAATCGGGCATCAACGACCTCAAGAAGGATATCGGCTTTTTTGATTACGTCCTTTGATATCCTCTTGTAACTTACCATGTTGTGTGCTATGGTGCATGAGGATATAAGGATGTATTGCAAGCTGGGAAAATTTTCAATAATTCAATTTAGCAGATTATTTAATTACTTCGTGGTCTTAGTTGCTTGTCATCATGGCAATCTGAACATCTTCCTCTAGCATCATCATGATGGTTAAAATCTACATGGCAATTATAACAGTTGTGCCAGTCATCCGGCAGTGGCATATCATGACAGTATAGACAATCCTGATATTGATGGTGAAGTAATATAGTATTTCCATTTCCGTCACCATGACAACCACGGCAATCATCTTCAGTCAAATAATCTAAGTTTGGTGCAGCTGCTGCCAAATAGCAGATGACTGAAGTTGAAAGCAGTACGAATATTACTTTTATCAGTTTCATAATTAATTTCCCACCATTATTTTCTATACAACATTAATTGTATATACATTTCTATTTACATTGAAAACATGCATCTACAAAAAAAATAAAAATGTAGGAAAAAATAGCAGGGAATAATTAAGAAACTGCACCGGTAGATATACACATCACCGGCGCAAAACCAGTATCCTGGTCTAATTTACTTTAATGGATTGCTTATCAGACTTATCGTACTGGAAAATCACTTCCAGCACACCATTTTTATAAGTTGCCTTTGCCGAATCCGGCAGCACCTTGGCAGGCAGTTCCACATGCTCGGAATACTTCCTGTCCTCGGTCAGTGCCTTAATATCCAGCGTAGTTCCGTTGGAATCAAGGGTAATGTCCTCCCTGGAAACACCCGGCATCTCAACCACCACATGAAGCGAGTCCTCAGCTTCCATGATATCGATAAGGGGCTTCCTCATTGCACCTTCAATTTGCTGGGGCTGGGCTGCCATCTCATCCGGCAATCCGGAAACAGGTCGCAGGTCCACGTTTCCGAACTCCTTTATCTCAGGGGGCTCGTTACCTTTCTGTGTCATGGAAAAACCCCACACCATGGGTTCACCATCTGCACCTTCATCCGCTTCCAGCCTTGAATTCAACATGTTTCCAAGCATCTCGTTCATCTCTTCAAACATGTTTTCAAAAACATCTTCAAACATGTCCCTTCTTCGTTTGTTCCACATTTTTTTCACCTCATTAATTTAATCTGCATTCTCATGCGTATATTCCAAGTTTCTCTTCAGCATCACCTTTTGCGCCCACAGTAGCATATCTGGCAAATTCCTGGGCTATTTTCGAATAATCCTGAAGTTTATTCCTTGACGTTGTGGGTTTAACCCTGGCCAATGCATGGTCAAAATGTCCCATATCTATAGTTATGGATTTAGAAAGTTCTTTTACTTCTTCCCTTGTTAAACCCGGTTTGATAATCTCACGTAGTGCTACGATGGATGCCTCACGGCATATTGCTTCGATATCAGCACCTACGTATCCATCAGTCATTCTTGCCAGTTCGTTCCAGTCAACGTCCTTTACGGTTTTATCCTTCATGTGTATCTGGAATATGACTTTCCTTGCTTCGTTATCTGGTGGCATGATGTATATCAGCCGGTCCAGCCGTCCGGGTCTCAGCAGTGCCGCATCCACCATATCAGGCCGGTTTGTCGCCGCAATCACCAGCACGTCCTTTAACTCTTCCATACCGTCCATTTCAGTGAGTATCTGGCTGATGACTCGCTCAGTCACATGAGTGTCATTCCCAGTATGTCTTGTGGG
>DAOWEE010000267.1 GCA_030638625.1 Methanosarcinales archaeon | reverse complement strand
GGGTGTTCTCTCCAGTTGAACCTGGAGTACTCCATAATGTAGATATGGGAACATATTGGGCATGCTCTACGTGCCATTAGAGCAGAGAAAGAGACAGGTATAGATATGTGGTGACTATTCGCCACATATTTATTTTATTTTTTATCCAGCACTGTAATACGTCTTGTAAGGCTGCGGTGCACTCTTTGAGTATACACATTCACCACACAAAATCCAGCACATTCAGCCCAGATTTCAACCGGCCGTTCAGATACCATCACCAGCCGCCCACCGGGCCGTATCACCCTGTACATCTCATTAACAGAGTTTTTCATCAACTTATCCAGTGATTGTGCCTGTATAAGTGCTGACCTTCCATAAGGCGGGTCAGTTACAATACAATCAACGCAATCATCCTTCAATGCCATCCCCCCTGCATCCTGGAACATGAGCGAATAGTCCACAGAATAAAAATCAAGGTTCATCTTTGCACCCATGAGTATTTTTCTTTGAACATCACACCCCATGGTGTTCACACCGATTAGTCCTGCTTCCACCATTATCCCACCTGTGCCGCAATAGGGGTCAAGAACAATACTACCCTTTTTTGCCCTTGCAATGTTCACCAGAGCCCGTGCCAATTTTGGCATAAGTACCCCAGGATGGAAAAATGGTTTCATGTGAGGTTTACGCTTTTCAAAGGCACTGTTGTCAATAGAAGCCATTACAGGTCCGAAAATACATTTGTTGTCGGTCAGTACTGCTCTGTATTGGATGTCGGGTCTAATCAGGTCTGCCCTGTAACCCTGGTCGAACAATACTCTGCCCACACTGCGCTCAATATCTTCAGAGGGCATGGGGCTTATACGTTTTATTTTTTTAGCTCTCACCTTATAGGTAAAGGACTTGGTTTTTGTAAATTCCATATCTTCTACCATCGAAATAATGTCTGGCAAGCTTGCTTTTGAGATGCCTAACACTTCAATGATGTGCCGGGTCATTGCCAGCCGTCCGGCAAGGTCACCGACCAGTCCGGTATCCTTGCTGGATGTTTCAATAACAAGTACCTGGTCGAGTATATGACGGACCGAAAAATCTATGGAATTTGATTCCAGGGCTCCGATGACTTCAGCAACAGGTATCTCGGAAGTTTCACCAGACAGTTCAAAGGCAATAAGTGTCATGGTTCAATCATTTGTTTTTTCAGGGGGCTGCATACTGTCTTTTAGTGTTTTAAAGACTTCTGCCATAACACCGTGCCACATGAACTGCTCGAAAAGTCTGTCAGCAGGTAACCTTTTGGAATATGCATCATCTTCCCAGGGTATGTCTATACCATAGTTCACCTGTTTGAAAAATAAACCGTATGCATGAGCGGGTTCAAGTCCTTCTTCGAACTCTTCCGGGTGCAACATGCGTTCCAGCCATTCCACATCTCTTGCCTCATTGCCCACCATCCGCAAGGCTGTCACAATCTTGCGTACCATGTGCCACAGGAAAGCGTCCGCTTTGATGTCAAGTGTAACAAATCTGCCATCCAGCCTGATATCTATCAACTCAACAGTTTTGATTGGATTTTTATTACTCTCAACAACAGCAAAGTTTGAAAAATTATGAGTGCCCTTAAGCAAACGTGATGCCTTTCGCATCAGTGGGATATTGAAGCATTCACCGCACATGAAATACCTGTATTCACGGCTAATGGCCTCCCCTCTGGGGTGAAAGTTATCTGGCACCTCGGCTCTGGACCACGCCCAGATAGATGGGGGCAGCGCACTGTTTATTACCCTGGGTATGGCAAGTTTTGGATTATCGGTATCAAAAGCAATAACCTGTCCCAGAGCATGGACTCCGGCATCAGTCCGGCCGGAACCAATGTAACGGGCGCTTTTAGGGTCTTTAATGATGTTCAATTCTTTAAGTGCCCTGAATATTTCCCCTTCAACAGTGGGTACTCCTGACTGTATCTGGTATCCGCGAAACTCTGTGCCGATATATGCTACCTTTAAAGCGATTCTCATGGATTTAATCTCTGTAAAATTGGGTTGGTTCAATGATAAATGTAACCCAATGATAGAAAAGCGTTACTTGTTTTGCCTGTAATAATCCACGATAATTACCAAAGTGAGAATAAAAAGACAACCCAACAGAAACCACATACCCACATGTGATGTCAGCCCCAGGTCGGCAGCATTCTTAACTGATTCAACGCCCACTGATGGTTCAAGGAACGGAGTTGGTGCATGGACAGGCAATTCTGCCACATTTTCAACAGCGTCCTCGATGAAAGTGGCGGCAGGCATGGTCTCATTGGACAGCGACTTTTGTACCGTATCATTCATCACACCGACAACTGAATCCACCATTCTTTCAGAAACATTGGACGCAGCTTCCATCTCGGGAACCATATCGACTGCAAATCCAGATTCTTCTGGCATGCTCATAGATTTGCCGAATCCACCTGTCAGAAATTCCACAATACCGGAAGCAAACACTGCTGCCAGCACGACACCCATGTATTTTTTCAATACATCAGCTATAGATGTGTGGTCAATCTTTTCAGGCACAACTACAATGAGTTTGCGCACCGGGCCATATATTTTGACTTGCCGCCCCTTTTCACTGTACTTGATTCGTTCGACCTTTGCCAGTCCCACATCCACCAGATTTTCAATATTATACTTGATGGTGGTCAGCGGCACATCCAGCTTGTGAGCAATGTCAGAGACACTCATGGAATGATCAGCCAGCAGTTCTATAATCTGCCTTGCTGTGTCATTGGTAATGACCTGGGTTATCTTTTTAGACTCTTCACCCAGAGGGAGTATAATGAGTTTTTCACTGTTATTGACAGTTTCACTATCTTCAATGGTGCCATTCTTATCAATGGTCCTGTTCTTGTCAACAGTGTCCCTGTCTACCTGTTCCATGAATTAGAGTAAGCATCAAACATTGAAATACATACCGATAACTGCGAATCGGACTGCACTTACTGATTATCCAGTGATTTTTGTATCCTGTTGACCTGTCGGCTGAACTGGTTGCGGCGGTTGACAGGCTGGTATTTAGCGGCCCGTTTCACGATGCCGGTCCAGAATTCATCTTCCATTCCTTTTCACCTCCAGCTTGGAGTTTGGCAGCGTTAATATTAAGCTCAAGCCAAGAGCGGACTGAAAGTAATAATCGTCATGGCCATTCAACCTTCACAACCCTTTTATATCATAACACGATTTTATACACGAGGTTTTTTAAAATGAAAGAATCTAAAATGAGGGATCGTTTTCTATATTACTGAATCGATACGTGGAACACACATAACTATTTTTGATACCACACTGCGAGATGGTGAACAGACCCCTGGCGTATCTCTGACGTTTGAGCAGAAAAAAGACATTGCCATCCAGCTTGATAAGCTCGGCGTGGACATAATCGAAGCCGGGTTTCCTATGTCATCTGACGGGGAAAAGCAGAACGTTACCGAAATAGCAGCAATGGGTCTTGAACTGGACGTGTGTGGGCTGTCAAGGGTAGTGCTGTCTGATATTGATGCATGCCTGGATTGTGGTGTTGATATAGTACACACTTTCGTGCCTACATCCGATATCCAGCGCATCCACACCATCAAGAAGAGCAGGGAAGAAGTGCTTGAAATGGCTGTTCAGGCGGTTGAGCATATCAAAGACCATGGCGCAAAATGTATGTTCAGTCCCATGGATGCAACCCGTACCGATTTTGATTACCTGCAGCTGATAAACAAAGCTGTTCAGGAAGCGGGCTGTGATGTCATCAACATCCCTGACACGGTTGGCGTGTTCGTACCTTCGGCCATGAAGGACCTGATAGCAGATATCAAGCAGGATATCACCATTCCAATTGACGTTCATTGCCACAACGACTTCGGGCTGGCAGTGGCTAACAGCCTGGCTGCTGTTGAAGGAGGCGGCAGGCAGGTGCAGGTCACTATAAATGGCCTGGGCGAGAGGGCAGGTAATGCTGACCTGGCCGAGACTGTCATGAGCCTTCACAGTATCTATGGGGCTAAGACCAATATCAAGACCGAGTATTTGGTGGAAACCGCACATTTGGTTGAGAGGTACACAGGCGTCAGGATACCACCCATAATGCCGGTTGTTGGTGAGAATGCATTCGCACATGAGAGTGGGATACATACTCACGGTGTGCTTACAAAATCAGAGACGTTTGAGCCTGGTATAATGACCCCTGAAATGGTAGGCCATAAACGCCGGATTGTCCTGGGCAAGCATGCTGGCAAGCATGCAGTCAGCTTGTCCTTAAAGGCCGCAGGACTTGAACCTGACCCTGAGCAGTTGAATGAAATCATGTCCAGGATGAAGGACCTGAGCAACAAGGGTAAGAGAATCACTGACGGTGACCTGTTCGCCATTGCAGATGCCACCATGGGCAAGCTGAAAAAATCAGAACGTCCGATTGACCTGATGGAAGTTTCTGTCATGACCGGGAACATTATCACTCCAACGGCTTCGGTTAAGGCAAGGATAAGGGGCGAAGAAAAGGTCGCAGCCAGCACAGGCGTGGGACCGGTGGATGCAGCCCTGAATGCTGTCCAGAGCATCATTGACGGCCAAACTAAGATGAAAGTACGGGATTTCAGGATAGAGGCCATATCAGGCGGTTCTGATGCCCTGGCCGAGGTTATCATTGGCGTGGAGGACGATAAGGGTCGTATCATGACCGCCCGTGCCGCTAATGAAGATATTGTAATGGCCTCGGTGGAGGCTCTTGTTTCGGCCATGAACCACATTCTTATGCTGGACCAGGCATAGGGGAATCTATGCCCGGACCTGACGCATATATTTTTGACCTGGACGGTGTGGTATATCACGGAAATTCTGTCATCCCTGGGGCCGCAGAAACCATCGAAAGACTGAGGGCGGCAGGCAGCCGTGTGGTCTTCCTTACCAATAATGCCACCCGCGCCAGGGAAGCCATTGCCGACAAACTGGAAGGTATGGGCATCAGGTGCAGTGCAGGGGATGTTATTTCTTCTGCCTATGCCACGCCGCTTTTTATAAGGCAGCAGTACGGGACCAGCTCTATCTTTCCTATCGGCGAGCAGGGTCTGGTGACCGAACTGGAACGGGCAGGCCATACTATTGCCGGGCAGGATGTGGATTTTGTGGTTGTGGGACTGGACCGGGAGTTCACTTACGATAAACTGGCAGCGGGCCTGGCTAATCTCAGGAACGGTGCACGGTTCATTGCCACCAATACTGATGCCATGCTGCCCAATGAAGATGATTTCCTGCCAGGAGCCGGGAGCATGGTGGCTGCCCTGGCTACGGCATCCGGGATGGTGCCGGAAGTGGTGGGCAAGCCTAACCGGCCCATAATGGATGTGTTGCTTGCGGAGTACGGGCTAAAGGCCGGGGAGTGCACCATGGTGGGGGACAGGCTTGAGACTGATATCCTGGCAGGAAAAAATGCAGGGATGGCAACGGTGCTGGTGTTGACTGGAGCTTCGAGTGTAGGGTATATTGAGACATCGGGAATAAGACCGGATGCTATACTTGACAGTATTGCGGATATTGAGTAGTATGCTTAGCGGGTCATTTGTTTTTTGTCGTATTCTTCTCTTGGAATCATTTCGTGTTCGCAGCATATTAGTGGGTCAT
>DAOWEE010000340.1 GCA_030638625.1 Methanosarcinales archaeon | reverse complement strand
GGAAAAAAGTATAAATTATTATAGTAATTAGGGACTTGATGGGAGTACAATAATACATGATTGGCAGATTCAAACATGAAGGCGAGTCTTTTACCGGGACCATACAGGGTAACAGGGTAGTGGTGGAAAAGGACCTGTACAATGACACTTACGAAATTGGAGAACTGGAGTTACTCCCGCCTGTGATACCTGGCAAGATAATCTGTGTGGGATTGAACTATGTGGACCATGCTTTGGAACTGGACATGGAACTGCCGGACCATCCCATATTATTCCTCAAACCCCCTTCGGCTGTAATCGGTAATGGCGACAAGATTTTATATCCGCCTGAAAGTAACCAGGTGGATTACGAGGCCGAACTGGCAGTGGTGATAGGTAAACGCTGCAGGAACATAGCGGCCCGCCGTGCCGATGATGTGATAATGGGATATACCTGCTTTAATGATGTTACAGCAAGGGACATCCAGAAGATAGATAACCAGTGGACCCGGGCCAAGAGTTTTGACACCTTTGCACCCCTTGGCCCATATATTATAGAACCAAGGGATATCGACCTATCAAATGCGTTCATCCGCTCCAGGGTGAACGGAGAGGTGAAACAGGACTCAAATATCAGTAGTATGATATTTAACCCGTCCGCCCTTGTGGAATTCATATCCCATATCATGACCCTGAATAAGGGTGATGTGATTGCCACCGGTACTCCTGCAGGTGTGGGAGAACTGCAGCCGGGTGATACTGTGGAAGTGGAAATCGAAGGGATAGGCATTCTTAAGAACCAGGTGTCTAAAGCGAACCTTTAATCTCTGGATGTAGGTTCGTCATTAGTTTTGTCATCGGGTTTTTCAACAGATTTTTCAATGGGTTCTTGAACAAGTACATTCTCCACATCATCCACCTGTTCGTCCGGCTCTGTCATCTCAACTATTTTAACTACCCCAACCACCCCGCCATTATTTGCGGCACCTGATGGTTTTCCGGGTTCAGTCCCGATATATGTCCTGTACAGTGCCAGCATGAAACCGAATGCTGCCGGACCGACGATTATCCCCATTGCGCCAACCACGAACAGGGGGGCTGTGAATGAAAGCAGGGTGATGATTGGGTGGATTTGTCCTCGCTGCATCATCAATCTGGGACGGATAATATTTCCGGGAATGGTTTCCAGGAACAGCCAGCCGAATATTAACAGTATCACTGCACGAATCGGTTCCTGTACGATAAAATAGAAAATGGATGCAGGCACATAGAAGGCACCCGGTCCCACTATGGGGAGCAGGGCCAAAATAGCAATGACTGCTCCCCACATCACCGGATACGGGACCCCGAGTAGCATTAGTCCGAGCCCGCCGATAATACCTGTGAGCACACACACCAATAAATAGACATTGAACAGGCTGTTGTAGATGCTGTCCAGGTGGTCCAGGAAGTCCTTGACAATCTCCACTCTGTTGGACGGAATAACATCAATGAAGGTTTGCATGATGTTCTCGCTGTCAATGAGCAGGTAATATACCATGAAAATCACTACTGCAAGCTCCATGGCAAACAGTGCAATGTTTGATATAAAGCCAAGTACCAGCCGCTGGAGCAGGCTGATTGCTGACAATAAAGCAGAAGATGCTGAACCGGCAAGGTTCTCTTTCATGTTCTGCTGCACTGAATCCGGGATATAATCCCCCATTAGTCCTATGCCGTAATCGATCAAGGAATTCACATCTGTTTCCAGCACAGCAGGCTGGAGTTTTGCCAGTTCCGAGCCCAGGATGAAGATGATATTTACAAACACGGCAGAGAAGACCAGTGCAACTACAACTATAGTTAAAATGGCAGTGATACGCCTGTTCTTTATCTTTGTGACCTGCCTGAGTCTTTTATCAAGTGGGTGTAACACGTATGCGCCAAGCATGCTCAAAATTATGACATTGACAAAAACCCATGACAGGTATGTTACCAACAGGGCGGCTGATACGACCACGATACCTGCAATGATTGTGAAATGTTTGCGCTCAAGTGGCCCGGTCATACCATGTAAATTATTTTATCATTTAAAAAGGGTTTCTACCTTATTCAACTGCTACGATAAATATAAAATCTATCAATGTGTTATTTAATCTGGACCATGATAGACCTTCATACTCATTCTATATTCAGTGACGGTGAACTGCTTCCAAGTGAACTTGTGCGAAGAGCTGTGGTGCACGGATACACGGCTATAGCCATAACCGATCATGTGGATTTTACCAATATCGAGCATGTGCTGAACGGTATTAAAAAAGCCACGTACCTTGAAGAGGTCTGGGATATACAGGTACTGCCGGGTGTGGAGATTACGCATGTGCCGCCACAGAAGATAGGTGAAATGGTGTCCCTGGCAAGGAAACTGGGCGCCCGGATAGTGGTGGTGCATGGGGAGACCCTGGCTGAGCCTGTGATTCCGGGGACCAACCGGGCAGCCATTGAAGCGGGTGCTGATATTCTGGCTCATCCTGGCCTGATATCAAGAGAAGATGCCGCACTTGCTGCAGAGCAGGGTGTCTGTCTGGAGATTACTTCACGATGCGGGCATAACCGGGCCAACGGTCATGTGGCAAAGGTGGCAGAAGAGGTAGGTGCAGCACTGATAGTAGGTACCGATTCCCATTCACCTGACGATCTGGTTACTGATGAGCAGGCCCTCAAGGTCGCACTTGGTGCGGGGTTAAGTGAAAAACGCGCAAATGACGCCCTCATTTCACAACCTTTAAATCTTATTAACTCCTATAAATAAACCTTTTACTATACCTTTATATAGTATTACTTTGGTATATATAATACTTTCATAGAGGTGCATATTTGAAAACATTAGGAACTGTACTACACACTTCCAGCCATAAGAACCTAATTGTCAGAGGGGATGAAAATAAAGATACGAAAACACGGTTGCCTAGAATGGATAATATGGTATTCAACCGCAAAATGAAGAAAATAGGCAAAGTTAATGATGTGTTCGGTCCGGTCAGTCATCCTTATTTTTCAGTTAGATTATTTCGTAACGTCGCTAATGAGGAACTTCTAAACCTCCGAAACAAGCACGTCTATGTGAAATAGCGGTTGTAAAATATAGCCGGGTTGGTATGCGATACATTTGATAGAGATTTGTGGATTACAATCAGAACGATGGTTTTTATTAAGGAAATGAGATAAAATGGCAGAATTAGAAAAAGTAAAAGAAGTTGAAGTGTCCCGGAGAAGTAAGCTCCGCGATAAGATACGGCAAGATAAAGAAAAGGTCGGTTCGTTTGAAAAGCCTAAGGTAGAATGCCCTGAGTGCGGTAGCCGCAGGCTTGTTCAGGACTATGAACGGGCAGAACTGGTATGCAACGAATGTGGTCTGGTAGTGGATTCTGAATTCATTGACCAGGGACCGGAATGGAGAGCATTCGACCATGACCAGCGCATGAAGAGAAGCCGGGTAGGGGCGCCCATGACCTACACAATTCACGATAAGGGCCTGTCTACGATGATAGACTGGCGTAATCGTGATTCCTATGGTAAATCAATTTC
>DAOWEE010000299.1 GCA_030638625.1 Methanosarcinales archaeon | reverse complement strand
GTATTAAAAGCCCATATATAGGTCGAATTTTCAATTTTAGTTATTTTTTGTATTTTTGGCACAATTCAGCCCCTTCAGTATCAATTTTTAGTATTACAATATGGGTAAAATATGAAAGTTTAATAAGAATTAAAAATCAGAATTTTAGTTCCGTATTGATATAAATCGGATTGAGTTATTATTTAAATTGTACAATTAAAAAACAATAATGAAACCAGGGGGTTGGTATCATTTCAGAATTAGACGATGAACAGATAATCATAGCTGCCACGCTAATTGCGCTCGAGAATCGTCCAGCACAAAAAGTTGAACAGTTGTCCAGTTATGTTTACAAACTATCAAGGAATATCGGTATGAAACAATTTTCAGAATCAAATTTCGACCATATTTTCATACCACTTGTCATTCCTATCCTGAACAAAGCTGGTTTGATACAGATGGTCGACAAAGGTTCAAATTCACCCTACATCGACACTAGTGAAGTGGACTTGAATACCATCTGTAAACTGACGAATGTGGGCTTAAAACAGATGAAGACCATCAGAAAAGGCTCAAGAATTAAGTCCAAAATGGTTGACCAAAAAGAGATATTCACAAACCTCAATACTATAATCAACGGACACAGCGATGAAACAAACGTACAAAATGCCTTTAAACACCACAATGATGAACGTATGTATATTCCCACAATCAAACTCAAGAATTACTAATTCCTCATTGCCCTACAACCAGATTTAAGTATCATGGGATTTCAATCAGGTACATCCATATCAGGCTTGTGATATCATTGAACCTGCGTGAAATTCTGCAAAAACACAAAGAATTTTTTAAGAACAAAATGGTGGAATCACTCTCCCACCAACATTCTATACCGACTGATGAGGTTATGAGACAGTTCGGAGGCAACATAGAAAACCTGATTTCCTCAAGGTACACCTCCCTGGAGCAGATATTGAACGACATCTGCGCTGTCAAAAAACCTGTTGTCCTGAACATCAGGCGCGATAGACAGCGCGAGGATAAGTGCAAGATATGTGAGTCCAACGAGCCCAATATCCAGGCCTTGGACGGGATGTACGGCAGTGCCATATCCATCTGCGAAATAAGCGAGGACAGTGCAGCAGGTGCCCTGTACCATGTGCTTTTCCAAGGTGCTCCTGACGAAGACAAGAAACTGCCACTGACCGCGGTCATACACAATTGCGATGTAAAACGGGTCTGGGCGGGAAAAGCAGTGGAACCTGCAGTATACTCTGGCCTGATAAGAAAAGTCCTGCCCTAAATCCCTGGTCTGATTTTATTTGGTCCTTCTGTTATTTCCATTGGAACCTATAATCTGGTCATATCCTTGAAACGGGTTATGGTTGAAATAGGATGTATGGATATATCTATCCCGCTCTCCTGTACCGCTACCAAACTATTTATTCCCGCATACAGGGAAACCCCTATCTTTCCCGCACTTATGGGAGCCCTGAGTACGGAAGCCCCTGGTTCACCAATCTCAATAATCCCACCGATATCAATTTCCCTGGCCCGCTCCAGCACCTCAACGGCATGTTCCCTGGCTGAAACAGGTATCTCCCTGATGTTTGCCAGCAGTTCGCCGTTACCTGTGTTGAGGGTATCCAACACTGATGTCATTCCTTTGTTAATAAAAATCTTCATTGGGTCTATGGTGGTGCCATTATACAGGATGAGATTTGAAAAAGCAGCCGGTTTGTCATTATGCATCTGGACCAGTCCCCCGTATTTCGTGTTCACAGGTATGCCGCTATGCGCCAGTATGCCATCAATGGTGATACTGCATACAGTAGCAATCCCCACCTTACCTTCAGGTATTTTTACATCCTGGTTGTCCTCTTCCAGAATCCTGACATAGGGGCTTATTGAATAAGGACTATTACTCAGGGCCGAAACGATATCGATGGCCTCATCAAAATCATCCTTATCTATCAGCGCGGTATTCACTATAACATTGCCCTCACCGGTATTTACATCAATGCTGGTATTGTATATCAGTTCATCAATGGTGGTGATAATGAAACCAACCCTATGGCCTATCAGACCATCCTCCAATTCCCGGATGCCGCTCTTGGTAATAACCCTGCCTGAATACCCTTCCCTGGCAGTAAGACCTCGTTCATCAAGTATCCTCAGATGGTACCTGACCCCCCTCTCTCCAATCTTATATCCTCGCTCCCTCATCTTATCAGCGATGATACGTGCACCAATAGCACCGTCGCTTTCATTGATGATACGCAATATTTCGGTCAGTTTTCTCTGTACCTGGGGGTCATTATTAGAAGATATCATGATATTTTTTTTATATCCATTTTTACATTATATTGATATAACGCTGAATCTCCCAGTCATGCACCTGTACCCTATATGCATCCCATTCGGCACGACCCAGCCTTAAAAAGTCATTGAACACGTGGGGGCCAAGGGCATTAATTATTACTTCATCCTGTTCCAGCTCATTGAGGGCATCCCTGAGAGTGCCGGGGAGTGAACCTATATTCCGGTCCTTACGTTGTTCGGCATCCATCTCATAGATATTGTCGCTCACTGGTTCACCAGGGTCGATTCGGTTCCTGATGCCGTCAAGACCTGCTGAAAGTATAGCCGCAAAAGTGATGTACGGATTACATGACGGGTCAGGACTGCGCAATTCTATCCTGGTACTGGAACCCCGGGCTGCGGGTATCCTGATAAGCGAACTCCGGTTTGCGCCAGACCATGAGATATATACCGGGGCTTCATATCCGGGCACCAGCCGCTTATATGAATTAACCGTTGGGTTGGTGACAGCAGTGATGGCATCAATATGTTTCAGTACCCCGCCAATGAAATATTTCAAGGTATCACTGATACCATGTTCATTATCCGGTTCATAAAATGCATTTTTTCCATCCTTGAACAGGGAAATGTTAACGTGCATGCCACTCCCGTTCTCGCCGAACAGGGGTTTGGGCATAAATGTAGCATGAAGTCCCATATTATTGGCAATGGTCCTGGTCACATACTTGAATGTAAGCACATTATCAGCTGTAGTAAGGGCATCCCCATATTTGAAATCAATCTCATGCTGGCCTGATGCTACTTCGTGGTGGGATGCTTCAATCTCGAACCCCATACCTTCCAGGGCAATGACAATCTCCCTGCGAATATTCTCTGCTAGGTCAACGGGGCCAAAATCAAAATAACCAGCATTATCATGAGGTATTGTAGTGGCACGACCCCTCTCTTTTTCGAACAGGAAGAATTCCAGTTCAGGGCCGGTATTCATCTCAAAACCCATGGATGCAGCATCTTCAATTGCCCGTCTTAGTACATACCTGGGGTCGCCCTGAAATGGCTCGCCACTGGGCTGCTGCACATCGCATATCATCCTGGCTATAGACCCGCTGTTATGCCCCCACGGCAATAGCTGGAAAGTATTCAGGTCCGGTCTTAGCACCATATCAGATTCTTCGATACGGACAAATCCTTCGACTGAAGAGCCGTCAAAGGATATTCCCTGGCCCATCGCCTTTTCTATCTGGGATACTGGTATGGCCACATTCTTGACTATACCTTGTATATCCACAAACTGTAGTCTTACGAACTTGACATTTTTTTCCTTGATTTTTATTAGAATATCCTCACTGGAAGTCATGATTTCACCTATTATACAGAATGTTATAAAATATTTTATAGATTATAATGTATGATGTTGTTATTGTTATTATTCAAGTAACTGTGAGCGCTATCGAGCAGTTTATTGAAATAATGATGCTTGACAGATAATTAAAGGTTTGTTTTGCTGTATAATAATCACTTTTCATACCCTGCGCAGTACCCCTATCTTTGGTTCGTAACATCTACCTTCTGCCATTAATCCCTTTAAGGCATCATCTACCTGTTCTCCGGTAAGCCCGATTTGTCTGGACTGGTCTGTGAGTTCGGACACAGGTACGCCACCTCCACTGTCCAGACTGCCCAGTAGTTCGTATACCTGCTCTTTGCCGTCAGGTTGTTCTTTTTGGGGCGCGGCATCATTACTGGTCGATGTACCACTTTCTCCAGCCTGCGATTCATCAATCCGGGTGTCAACCTCTGCATTCTCCATATCAGGTTTTGCCTGCACATCCCCTGTAATTGGGGTGTTGTCCCCGTTATCCGGGACTGATTCAGTTGTTGACGTAGCCTTAGTTACTGATACTGCTTCTGTTGCTGATACTGCCCCGGTTGCTGATACTGCATCTGCATCTGTTGCTGACAGGGTATCTACTTTACTCCGTGCATCTGCTGCTACATCCATCCTCGTTTCATCAGGGAGCAGTGTCTTCAGGGAATCAATAATCGTACCGGACAGAGTATCAAGGTATTTATCCAGGTCCGGGTAGTGTACAATTGCCTTGCTAATACCATCAGCAAGTTCGGCACTAGCACCGGATTGTACCAGCATGTCAATGAGTTCCGGACCCTTTTGTCCCGATTTAAGAGCAGTTTTCACGAACCTGATACGCTCAAAGGTCAGCCTGGCAGTTTCCACCACCCACCTGTCCCTTATCTGGCTGTCTACCGTGTTCAGTTCCTCTGGCCTGACCGATGTGTATATAGTCCCTTCCTCTGGCTCATATGTCCGGGCCTTGCCCACCACCGCTATGAATG
>DAOWEE010000185.1 GCA_030638625.1 Methanosarcinales archaeon | reverse complement strand
GAGGTGCTGGACCAGATGCTGGGAGAGGACATGCTAAAACTGTCCTATGAGAACCCCTTATCTGATAAGGTGCCTGCCCAGACCGGTTTTGAACATAATGTTTACATGGCTGATTTTGTCACGGCCGAGAACACGGGTTGTGTCCATGTTGCACCCGGTCACGGCCTGGATGATTTTATGTTGGGCGTGGAAAATGACCTGCCAATATTTTGCCCTGTGGGTCCTGACGGCAGGTACACTGCAGATGCCGGTGAATATGAAGGCAAATACGTGAAAGAAGCAGATGAAGAGATACTGGATGACCTGAATGAGAGAGGGAACCTGCTAAAGAAAGCCATCATTTCTCACAGGTACGGACATTGCTGGCGATGCAAGACCCCCATCATCTATCTTGCCACTGAACAGTGGTTCCTAAAGATATCAGAGATTAAAAATGAGATGCTCAATGAGGTTGCGAAAGTAAACTGGTATCCTGAATGGGCAGGTTCTGCAAGGTTTGCTGACTGGATATCGGGTGCCCGTGACTGGTGCATCAGCCGCCAGCGTTACTGGGGCATTCCGCTCCCCATTTGGATATGTGGTGACTGTGGCGAGTTGGAGGTCATCGGTACAATGGGGGAGTTGCGGGAGCGTTCAGGACTGGAAGGGCACATTGACCTGCACAGACCCAACGTAGATAATATTAGCATCACCTGCCGCTGCGGTGGCACAATGAAGCGTGAACCTGACGTTTTCGATGTCTGGTTCGATTCAGCAGTGGCTTCCTGGGCAACTTTGCACTATCCTGCTGAACATGAAGATTTTGATAAACTCTGGCCTGCCGACTTTATCACCGAAGGACATGACCAGACCCGGGGCTGGTTCTATTCACAACTGGGTGCAAGCATGGTAGCATTTGGCAAGGCTCCCTATAAAAGTGTGCTGATGCACGGTTTTACCTTGGATGATTCAGGCAAGAAGATGAGCAAAAGCCTGGGTAATGTAGTATCCCCTGAAGAAGTGGCTGTAAAGTTAGGTGCTGACACTCTCAGGTTCTATGTACTTTCATCCAGTGCGCCCTGGGAAGACCTCAAGTTCAATTGGGAGGCAGTTTCCACGGTAAACCGGATGATGAACATTTTCTGGAACGTCTATCGGTTCCCTCTGCCATATATGGCACTGGATAAATTTGACCCAACCTCTGTGACCTATGATATGGTCAAACCCAACCTGCGGCCCGAAGACCGCTGGATACTGAGCCGTGTGAACTCCCTGGCACTTAAGGTGGAAAAAGCAATGGAGCAGTATGACCTGCACAGGGCTACCCGACCAATATCTGATTTCATCCTGGAAGACCTGTCCCGTTGGTATATCCAATTGATACGCCCGCGTACCTGGCTGGAAGAGAATGAACCAGATAAGGTGGCTGCGTACTGGGTCATATATGAAGTGCTGGTAAAGGTGGCAAAGATTATCTCACCTTTTACCCCCCACCTTGCAGAATCAATGTACCTTAACCTTGTACGTAACCTTAACCCGGACAGTCCTGAGTCCATCCACATGTGTGATTGGCCGGCTGCACAACTTGAGTTAATTGATACCGACCTTGAAGGGGAGATGGATAGCATCAGAAAGGTTGTGGAAGCGGCATCCAATGCAAGACAGAAGGTAAAGCGTAAGCTCAGATGGCCGGTAAGCCGTATTGTTGTGGCCCCGGAAAATGAGACTGTTGCCCGTTCAGTTGAAACCCTCAGGTCAGTATTGCTTGAACAGACCAACAGCAAGGATGTGATGCTGCTGGGCATAGGCGAAACCTGGGATGAACTTGGTGCTGAGATTATTCCGCAATCCAAGGCCATTGGCCCTGCATTTAAGGGCGATGCAGGTAAGGTAATTGCTGCTCTGGGTTCGACTGATGTTGCGGCCCTGAAGGCGGCATTCCAGTCCTCACAGGAATATGAACTTGAAATACAGGGCGGGATTGCTACAATCACACCAGGGATGGTAGATTTCAAGGAGACCATTCCCGAGCATATAGCCACTGCCGAGTTCCCGGGCGGTGTAGTATACGTGGATGCACTGTTGACGAGGGAAATAGAATCGGAAGGCTATGCCCGTGAAGTGATAAGACGGGTGCAGGATATGAGGAAAGAACTGGACCTCGACGTTGAAGCCAGTATCAAAGCTGTGGTCAGGATTGAAGATGAACGGATATGCGACCTGGTGCTGGATTGGGAAGCCCATATTGCAGGAGAGGTCAGGTCAAAATTGCTTATCATCGGCATTGATATTGAACCTGATGGCGACCTTGTCAAGGAATGGGATGTCGAAGGCATTAGTATGAAGATGAGTGTGTCTGAGTTTTCATGAAGTTTGAGGATTGGGAGCCCATATACCAGGAAATCATCAGGGATATGGGATATGACCGTGCCCGGGACGAGTATGCTGCCGGGCTGCTGTCCGGGCTGTTATATTCAACAGAACCGTCCCGTCTTGCCCAGGTGCAAAGGCTTGAAGAACTGATACAGGGAAAGGACGTACTGGTGTGCGGCAATGCACCGTCCCTGAGAGCAGAACTGAATGATGTGGAAACATCAGGATACTGCATAATTGCCGCTGACGGGGCAACAGCCCACCTATTGGATGCGGGTCTGGCACCCCATATTATTGTGACTGACCTTGACGGTGCGGTTGAGCAAGAGATTGAGGCCAGCCGCAGGGGAGCGGTAATGGTGGTTCATGCACACGGTGATAATATTGAAGTTGTCAGGACAATTGTTCCCCAGCTTAACAATATAATAGGGTCTACACAGACGGCCCCGCTGGAGAATATTCACAATTTCGGAGGGTTCACTGACGGCGACCGATGTGTGTTTTTGGCAATGGAGTTTAATGCGGCAAGCGTGACTTTGATTGGATTTGATTTTAATGATGATAATGTGATACCCACGAAAGCTAAGAAACTGGATTGGGCACGCAGACTTATTGATGTAGCTATAGAATAATTATGTCTGTATCAAACAGAAATGTATAAATATTGTTTAATTTAAATTCAGAATAAAATAAAGGGTACATCTTTAAACACGTAGAGATGGGAGAAAAAAATATGAACCAAAAACAACAGGATATTATTACAGTTGTATTGTGGATTTTTTGCGTTGTGGTTGTTGTCGGTAGTATATATGCCCTGTACGTGACTTTTGGTACAGCTGCACCTTATCACAAAAAGATATTTCCAGGTCTGTCCGCAGAACCTATTGAACTGATGGCTGAAACGGGACAGCTGAGCGAGAGTGCAATGGTCGCTTATCATTATGCAGAATTGTTTATGGAACTCCTGGATTTGGGCATTCCTGTATTTGCGATACTTGTATTCCATCATCTGTTGATGAATTTAAGGGCACTAATGCAAGAAAAGGGGGTTAAGTTCTAATGAGTGATCTTGCTGACAAATATATTGAACGGTTCACCCTGAACCAGCGTTTGCAGCATGGAATCAATGCAGTAGCATGCCTTTTGCTGTTCCTTACAGGGCTGCCTGTGAAATTCCCTGACCAGCTTGGATATATTGCTATCATGATGGGCGGGTTCAATGTTACCACCGTCATCCATAGAATGGGGGGTACTGCGATTCTTGCTCTTGCATTATTCCATTTCCTGTATTACGTTATAGACAGGGGCTGGTTCAAGGATAAGGAAATAATACCTACTCCGAAAGATGTACTGGACGCAATAGATGATACGAAATACATAGTCGGTCTTTCAGATGAGAAAGCGCATTACAAGAAATTCTCATATCGTGAGAAACTGGACTACTGGGGTGCGGTAATATTCTTCCCGATTCTGATTGTTACAGGGGTTCTCTTGTGGCATCCTGCTTTTGCAGTCCATTATTTCCTGCCTGCAGATTATCTTCCGGCAGTAAGGTTGATTCATTCCATGGATGCAATCCTTGCAGGTATGGCCGTGATGCTGCATATGTATAATGTTCATCTGAGCCCAAAGTTTTTCCCTGTCAACTGGACAATGTTCACAGGAATGATCTCTGAAGAAATGGCTGAAGAGGAGTTCCCGCTGTGGTATGAAAGGGTGAAGCAGGAACAACTGGAAGAACCGTAATTTTACGAGAAAATCCTCCCTACGGTCGGATTAACTCGACTACATAAAGTTATACTTTATGTACTACGAGAAACTGCTCGCTAATGCTCACAGTTACTTGAGTATACAAAGTATTACTTTGTGTACTATCAAAACCAATATAACCATACAGAATCCTAAACAAAAGACTATGGGTAACAATGGTCTTAAGATTCGTTTGGTACTGGTTGAGCCTCTGTATGAAGGGAATGTAGGCTCAACTGCCCGTGCCATGAAGAATTTTGGTTTTTCTGACCTTGCACTGGTAAATCCATGTGAACTTGAGGGGCAGGCCAGGGCATTTGCCATGCATGCAAGGGAGATTATGGAGAATGCTTCAGTTCATTCTACTATACAGGATGCTGTTGGAGATTCCAATCTTATTATCGCAGCAACTGGAAACCCCGGTATGAGGGTTGAAGAGCATATCAGGGCGCCGGCATATACTCCTGCAGATATTAAAACGATGCTTGAAGGTAAAGAGGGGACCGTTTCCATACTGTTCGGGAGGGAAGATAAAGGTCTGAGTAATGATGAATTGAGGCTGTGCGATATTATTATGAGCATCCCTACCAGTTCTGATTACCCGAGTATGAACCTTTCTCATTCAGTGGCTGTGGTGCTTTATGAATTGTGCGACATTAAAGCGGGAAGTATTAACCTTGCTCATCATTTTGACCTTGACCTGATGTACGGGCATATCCGGGAAATGTTTGAAGATATTGATTATCCGGTTCATAAGAAAGATAAAACCATGCTTATGCTGCAGCGCATTTTTGGGCGGGCAAGGCTGACGAGCCGGGAAGTGCAAACTATCAGGGGACTGATAAGGAGGGTACAATATCGTTTGCGTCATCCAACGGACCCATAATTTTTTACCTTATTGTCATTAACTGGAATTCATTGCTAACATTTATTAGTGCTTAGATTGTTTATTAATCCGGATGGATAATACGGATGCCTGAGAAAGACGGTATATCAGTTATTATTGAAAATAAGTGGATGATAGTTGCGGCTATCATACTTCTTTTTATACTT
>DAOWEE010000239.1 GCA_030638625.1 Methanosarcinales archaeon | reverse complement strand
GTCGCCTTCCACCATAACCCTGACATCACGCTCACACCGGGCGCCGATTGTATCCCTGAGCACACCGTCCGCCAGCACCAGGCACGGCACGTCTTCATTTCTGAATGAATTTCCGTCGTCTGTGAACCCATCCGCGCCCATGCCGTGGTGCAGGATATCTGTGATGGACCTGAAACACCTGTAACCGTCTTGGTCAGACATCACCTCGACCACGTTCCCCATAGGCTGCGCCACGCTGCCTGACACATATATCCGGCCTGAGACCATGCTGATACCCATGCGGGTGGCAACATCCCCGTCCACGAATATGTTGCCAATATCCAGCACCCGACCGCTGCCACCGAAATATTTCAGGTCAACACCCAGGCTTGAGGCGAGTCTGCTGCCTGCAGTGCCTTTGATGTGTACGTCACCGCCTGAGCGCAGGTGTTCTACCAGGTTGCGGTGGGTATATTGGCTGTCTTGCTGGTTTTCAATTTGGGTGTCGGGGTTGAGTTCTGAACCTTCATGCTGCCAGTAGAAATTGTATGTGAAGTCGCACAGGCAGTTTGTTGGAGAGTGTATGTTTAGGGTCAGTGTTTCACTCATTGGGATTTAATTATCTGGTGTGTTTAATTATTTATCGGGATTTGGTGTAATGTATTTTTTGTATCAATTTCCACACGGTTGGCTGCCACCATGCCGCCCTGGCGGGCTGCGGTGGCAGAGGAAGTTGAATAGCAGGACCCACACCCGGGCAGGGTGAAGGCCAGAGGGGGTAGGAATCAATTATTTGATTGTAATAACTTCAAGACTGAATTGTTTATTTTCAATTTCTATTCCAAGTGAATTGATAACATTGAAATGGTCATCATTTGTCAATATATGTTTATCATGAATCCATGCCGTAGCCGCTATCAGAGAGTCCATAACCCCAATGTCACATCCTGACCGCATCGAACTGCTATGAATAACAGAAGCTACACTGGCACATTCATAATTGAAGTCAAGAACAGTCACAGAATCAAAGAATTGTTCAACCTTTGGTATCTCTTTAGAGTTATAGAACCATGAACCAAATAATACCTCATAAACAGTTATTGGAGAAACTGCAAATTCATATCCTTCGCTGTCCAGTGAAAATATCTTTTTAGTGACTGATTTTCTTCCCTTTAAAAAATCAATAACAATATTGGTATCAATGCATACCATTTAGGTGCTCCGCTGTTCCACCTGTTTCATAAATTCCCTATCTGCATTAGCTCTTTGTTCTTCAACTTTATTCCTGATACATTCAGCAGATTCATTATCGAGCATACCTGCAAAAGACATTATATTGTGTCGAGTTTTTTTTCTGGACAGTTGACCTTCCATACGCTCAATAACCTCATCAAATCCTTCATTCCCGTGCCTTCTTCGGTTAAGGATATTGTAAGTATGGTCAGAGATTTTAATGGTCTGGGATTTCATATTAATAAATGAACACTTACCAATATAAATTACTTATGCCCAGATTATATGTTCATTGCATATGTTGACCTGATTTTTTGCAGTTAATACAATTGTATAATTTGGAATATACTCAAAAAGAAATCCAGGAGGGAAAACAGCGTCTCGATTATGAAATGCCACTGACCATCCACCCAATTACTACTATTCGCTCAGCATAACCAGCATCCGATCTGCACCCCCATGGCCGGGCAGCCGGGCAAGTGGAGATTAGAGGGTTGTCAGGAGAGTTGGAGAAGGGGTAGGGGCAGGCGAAGTGCATGTAAGGTGTTGTGCTGGGATATAGAGAATTCATCGCAGAGGAGTAGAGGGCGCAGAGAAGGGGAAAAATCCACTGTACACTCAGTGGTTTTAAAATCGAATAATAATATATTTCAACAGCCATGGCGGCACTCCGACACAACAACTGAATACAACTTTCAGAACCCACACTTTGCGCATATCCACCCATCTATAAGGGAAATGGGAATTACCCTTCCTGAAGTATCTCCACCTTCTCAACAATTGCTACCAATATAAACAGCAAGGCGCTAGTATCTTACTTCGAATTGACT
>DAOWEE010000136.1 GCA_030638625.1 Methanosarcinales archaeon | reverse complement strand
GCAGTCTTGGGGTCGTATTTCCAATCGGCAGGCAAAACACCGGACGTGCGATAGTATTTACCCAGACGCCTTACCTTTGCTTCGGTAATGTTCAACGCCCTCTTGTTGTGCTGGTCCTTATGGTTAGCAATCAAATGTTTCCTGAGCCTCAGTGCCTTGGTCACAAGATTGGTAAAGTCTTCTGGTAACTCTGGTGCAGCATCATTCTCTTCCAATATCTTGCTCACCTTTTTACCTGTTGACAGAGTTATGTCAGGAACTCCGTACATGTCCCTCATAATAATACCTACCTTGCTGGTGGAATTATCCAGTTTGGAAAGTTCTACTACTTTTTTCTCAACCTCATCTGATGATAAGGTAACCCACTCTGGTGCTTCTTTTCTGAGGGGCTTTGTTGATCTTGACTGTCCCCTTCTCCGTGTATGCATTCTGGCCAATTATTGTTCCTCCGAGTATAGTAATCTTGAAATAATTTATTTTAGTTTTTTATTGTGGCGTGGCAAAGTGGACATATTACCACACTATGTAATATATACATTGTGTATGACAGAGAGAATCGTCACGGAATTGAAAACTATTTACCCTTCTTCCTCGCTTCCTGCAATATCTTAACAGGAATGTTACCGCCAGGGACAATAAACCCGGCAACCTCGGCACCCACCTCGAACAGTGTCTCTTCAGAGAACACTTCAGCCATCTTCTCCTTTAGCACCTTACCTGACTGGTACTCACCAGTGAGACCGTCAAATTCCAGTACGTTCTTCTTATTTTTGGGCTCCCAATGATACTCAAAGGCATAGATAGGCATGAAATACAAATCCATAGTCTCTATCCTGACATTCTCAGCCAGTACTTCATCCGCATCCACGGGTTTTAACAATTCTCCCATAAGTTTCCTGATAAGGTATGCCGCCTTAACCTTGGCCGGAATCACGATGCTGTCATCCCCCATCAGTTCCTCGGTCTCAGATATCAGGCGGTTGGGCATTTCCAGATACTTTGAAAACTCCACCGCATCCTCTGTGTGGGCATCCATAAAAATCTCCCTGGAATCATCCTCTGCACAGTGCTCGGTACTTGTTACACTCACATTGCGCTCTGGACTCAGCTCCTTCTCCTCGCCGCAAAGCATTACCTTTTGGACAGCAGGGTCATCGATTTTGATAAGGTACTCTTGTCTGCGTTTATACTCAAGGTGAACACTGCACACCACATGCCAGACAGGTTTATACTGTTTCTCAGAATGGGTTATGGTAATATCCTCTGGCTTGGGCCGGGATAGCATATTCTTTAATCCACCGAATGCAGCAGTCTTCTTGTTCCAGGCAAGTTCTTTCATATCTTCAAATGATTTCTCACCTGTGAGCACGAGAATCCTTGACTCTGCCACTTCCAGTTTAACGGCTTCCATGGTCAATGACTATGATGGTTTTGAATATTAATACCTTGCCGTTAAAATTACATCAATATTGATAAAAAAAGAAAAGAAAGATGTGTGCAGGCACACATCCTTTACACAATGATTCCCGGTTATATTCCAGTATTCATTTACGCCTGAACAGCAGTACCGCCGATAACAGTCCTGCAAAGGCAACCACTAACCCGAAACCAGGTGTACCCTCTTTCTGAGTGTCATCAGGCTCTGCTACCGAAAACCTGCCACCTACATCCTTAGGGTCACCTTCGTATCCCAGGGCTGCAAAATCCATCCTACCGTCCTCAATGTGGCAGTCGTCACACTTCAGGGAATTCTCTTTCGGTGCTACCTCATGGTTCACACCCATGTATAACTCGGTCTGGACGAACTCATATTCACCACTATAAGGCATATCTACTGCAGCCATGCCACTGGTTGCTGCCTTGTTCCAGTCCCAGGACGCCCAGTATGCATCGGCGCCGCCGAACAGGTCAGGTACAATAAGATATTTATTCACAGCATCGCTGATCTGCTTGCCTGAGTGCAGCTTGAATGCATATATCATGGAATTCTCGTCACTGATATCCCCGACAGGCATGTTCAGGACGGTTACCGCATCAGGGTCCAGCGTGTCGCCAAGCAAATACCGCTCCACGTTACCATCATACCATCCATAAGTTGGTACAATATTCTTACCCCAGACAAAATCACCCTTTAACTTGCTATATGTAGGTTTACCATATTCATCAGTGGGCACGGGGTCGATATCCTGCCCTGCTGTTGACCAGTCCCAGTTGATTTTTGTAGGCAAATCATTAGAAAATGTAGGAATATGACACACCTGGCATGCAACCGTATCCGTATGCCCGTTCAGGTCGTCCATATCCTCACCCGCATGTGGAGCATCAGTATGGCAATCAGCATCCATACATGTGACCCTGCCTTCCATGGCAGGAATTGCCATCGCAATTCCTGCAATCTTATGGTCGGTGGTGTTATGGCAATCCTGGCATTGGAAATCAGAGCCACCCATGTGTACATCAATGTCTTTTGATGGTGATATCATTGCAGTGTACAGGTCACCATGCTTGACGTTCTCGCCACCGCCGCCGTAGAAGTGGCACTTACCACAGTTCTCACGGGTAGGCAACCCCACACTCTGGGCTGCAGCCGTCAAGTCCACTTCAGGGTATGGAGTGCCTGCAATGACTACAAAATTACCTTCTGCATCCTTTAAGGGTGGGTCTTTCTTGTATGTACCAGTCTGTTCATGGCAGACCAGGCAGTCTATATTGGTCTTGTCTGAAAAATCAAAAGTATCATCAGTCCATCCATAGCCAATGTGGCAGGTAGTGCACCTTGGCTCATTGGATGTCACGGCCACACAATAGTTGTTGATGACATTAGTCTTTCCAAGGTTAGTGGCAGTCTCTTGCCCCACGGTATTAGGGGAAGGACCTGCCCAGTTCCAGTGAACCGAATCCAGGATTTCTTCTGCCTGCGTATCATGGCAGGTAATACACTTTGCCGTCACTTCCGGTCCGCTCTCGAACGGCCCCGATATTAAAGCACTGTGGTCCATGGCTGCCGTTGCAGCACTGGATAACAATACCGACGTTATCGCTAAAATTAATACAACTCCGCTTAATCTCATATATACTCCACATCCATTTTAAATTAAAATTGGTTAAAATATTTACCAATATAATACGATATAAACTAATGTATAAAATCGTTTGTGTATGGTTTAGTAATATCTGAACAAAAATATATTATAATATTTTATCAACTATTTTCATCCATTTCACGCACAATTTTTATACTGATATTGTAAACTAGTACGCATGAGCGAGAGTCTGGAAAACATCATAAGTAAGGGATTCAATGTCTGGAGCCGCAACCTCAGCATCTGTATCCCGCTTATTTTAAATTACATAACACAGGTGGGTGTCATGTTCGCCGCAGTCGTTGTAGGGATACTGGTATTGTTTGGTATCAGTTCTATTGATGATGTCGCCACCATGACCGACGAAGAACTGTTTGAAATCATGTCGACCTCTATCGGTGAGAACATCCCGGCATTCGTTGTCCTGTTCATACTGGTCTTCGTTGTTCTGCTACTGTTCCAATCCTACTTCTTTGCAGGAGCAGTAGGTATGAGCCACAGTGCCACTGCCAGGGGCGACACCTCCATATCAGATATGTTCAATGCGGCAGGCAGTAACTTCTTTAATGTCTTCCTGGCCAACTTTTTGATGATGCTGGTGGAACTTGCCGGTATCGTGTTCCTGGTCCCGGGCGCCATTCTGGTCAGGAACAATATGGAATTTGTTGAATCCAGCCAGTTTACAGGCGGAATACTGCTTCTGGTCATAGGCATGCTGATATGGTTTTTGTATCTGTTGATATTGGATTTACTATTTTCAGTGGTAATTTATACCATAGTAATCGAGTATGCAGGCGCGATGGATGGAATCACAGAAGGTGTCAGGTTCTTTATGGACAACAAATCCACTGTTTTTATCATGTGGGTTATTATTTTATTAGTATCATCTGTTGTGGGAATTGTATTCTATATTACAAGCAATATCATTGCAATATTTGGCACGGAAAGCATGAATATTGCCTGGTCGTTTGTCAACCCATTGATACTGCTGGCAACCCTGCACCCATTGATAATCGTCCTGTGGACGAGGTTGTATATGAGTAAAACAGGAAAAAACATCTACTTTGATGAACTGCTGACAGAACCCTGGGGTAAATAATATCTATCCGGGCGACATCAAGAAGCCGTATAAACAGGACACGTGATGGATATGGATAAATACGACAGCGTTATGGAACTGGCAAAAAGGCGGGGCTTTCTCTGGAGTTCATTTGAGATATACGGCGGTACGGCTGGATTCTATGACTACGGACCCCTGGGAGCCATGTTAAAGCGCAGGATGGAGAACATCTGGCGCGATATATTTGTTATCAATGAAGGTTACTACGAGATTGAGGTACCTACCATCGGTATCGAAGACGTGTTCGTGGCCTCAGGACATGTGGGCGGTTTCTCTGACCCACTCACCGAATGCCAGAAGTGTCATGAATCCTTCAGGGCCGACCATCTTGTTGAGGATGTTGCCAGCAACCCTGACACGTTATCGTCTGATGAACTTACTGTTATCATAAAAGACAACAACATCACATGCCCCGAATGCGAGGGTGAACTGGGCGGTGTGTACGAATTCAACCTGATGTTCAGTACATCCATCGGTCCTGGATCCAAGCGTATAGGTTACCTGCGCCCCGAAACTGCACAGGGCATGTTCGTGGATTTCCCCAGACTGCTGCGGTTCTACAGGGAAAAACTGCCCTTTGGCGTCACCCAGATAGGAAAAGCATACCGTAACGAGATATCCCCGCGCCAGGGTGTTATACGGCTGCGGGAATTCACACAGGCAGAGGCTGAGATTTTCGTGGACCCCAGGGATAAGAGCCATCCCGGTTTTGACAGTATCAAGGATTATGCGTTGAACCTGTATTCGGACCCGGCCCAGTCGTCAGGTCAGGACAGCGTGGAGATGAACCTGGGCGTTGCCGTGGAGCAGGGTATCATTGCCCACCAGTTCCTTGCATATGCTATTGCCCTGACCCAGCAGTTCCTGCTACGGGTGGGCGTATCCCCTGACAGGCTGCGGTTCAGGCAGCACATGAAGGACGAAATGGCACATTATGCTGTGGACTGCTGGGATGCCGAGATACTATCGGACAGGTTCGGCTGGGTGGAGATAGTGGGTATCGCCGATAGGACCGACTATGACCTCAACGCCCACAGCAAGGTCAGCAAGACTGACCTGTCAGTGTACGTGGAGTACAATGAACCCAGGGTCGTTGAGAGAACAGCGGTCAAACCCGATATGGGTAAGATTGGGCCTGCGTTCAAAGGTAAAGCAAAGGCCGTGATAGAGGCATTGAATTCAATGGATGCCAACAACCTGTCCGGTGATGCGATAACAGTCAATGTCGGCGGGGAAGAGGTGACTATATCGCCTGATATGTTTGAAGTCCAGCAGTTGACCGAAACCATACACGGTGAGAACATCGTACCCCATGTCATTGAACCCTCCTTCGGCATTGACAGGACAATCTATGCGGTGCTGGAGCACTCTTTCAGGGAAGAGGATGTGGAAGGCGAAGACGAAGGCAGGATTGTTATGGGACTGAAGAGTGAAGTTGCACCGGTGCAGGCTGCCGTACTGCCGCTCCTGACCCGTGATGAACTCAAAGGACCGGCAAGGGAAATTGAATCTGCACTCAAGCACAAAGGCGTGATGGCGGCCTATGATGATTCAGGTACCATCGGCAGGCGTTACCGCCGGAACGATGAAATTGGTACTCCGTATTCCATCACAGTGGATTACGATACCATTGAGGACGGCACCGTCACCATCCGGGACCGCGATTCCATGAAACAGGTCCGCTCCCCCGTTGATACCATTGCAGATACCGTACACGACCTGATACACGGCAATATCAGGTTTGAAGATGCCGGCACCCCGATTGCATAATATCACTCCGGTTGAATAATATTACATATTTATGTCTGTCATCATCTCAAAAGAATTGTTGCGTAAGTCCATTCACTTAGCAGGGATGCTAATCCTTGTGGCATACTATTTTCTCGGGCGTTTCACGGTCCTGTTCTGGCTCAGCCTGATAGTGATTGTGATACTACAGTTAGAATGGATGAGACTGCGTGGGTATATCAGCTATCCTGCCGTCCTCCTGCGCCCATCTGAGGAGCACAGGGTGGCAGGTTATGTTTATTCGACCACTGCGGCATTCATTGTCATTGCACTGTTTCCTAAGACTATTGCCATTACTGCAATTACTATGGCAGTTTTGGGTGACTTTTCCTCGGGTATTGCCGGTGCGGTCTGGGGTAAAAAAGCCGATGTGAGACAGATGCGCCTGCCGATAAAACCTGTACCAATTTTACTGGTAATGCTGCTGGTAAGTTTTACCACAGGCTACCTTGCCGCCCATGCGCCCGGACTGGCACCCCTGCCGGTTTATTCAGTGGCATTAGGCGCCATTGGTGCCACACTGGCCGACGGAGTACCCTGGCAGATACGGGGGCATATGCTGGATGATAACCTGACCATTCCACTGGTATCAGCGATGTTGATGCTGGTATCCTCTGGATTTTAGACGTTCAGCAGTTTCATGGTGTTCTCCACTCCCAGTGCCACACCCTCAACCTCGATACCGCCCTTGCCCTTTGCGCCATCCCCTACGACATAAAGTCCTTTTATTGGAGTTGTATTGCCAACATTTGAACCAGATTCTGCCCGGTTCACAGGCCATCCGTCCCGGTAAGTCTGGACCATCAGTACCTCGTATTCTTTGCCCTTGAATATATCCTCAAGGTCTTTCAGTCCCAGTTCTATCTCAGACTGGACATCATCGGATTGCAATGTCTGGTGCGACATGATAAGATGTTTTTCCTGTGGTGCCAGGGATGGGTCAACATTGGTGACCTCGTTGATACCGTTTACCCGTTTAGCATAGGGAGTAAACAATACGCCGCTGTGCCCTATCAACGGCCTGTCTGCCCCAAGGCAAATCTTGATACCTGCTGATGGTCTGGCAGATTCCATT
>DAOWEE010000201.1 GCA_030638625.1 Methanosarcinales archaeon | reverse complement strand
GGCACAATGAATACACCGCCACCGATGCCTAACAACCCGGCAGCTGCGCTTATCACGAATCCAAAACCCAGCCCGATTATAATGCCTCGGGCTTTATCCATATCATGCACCTGGTTATCCCCCTCCGGGTCCCTGGAAAATATCATCCGTATCCCGGCAAGTGCCAGTACACCGCCAAGTATCCACAGTAGCGTTTCAACAGGAGTAAACTTTGTGAAATATGCACCAATGGGTGCCCCTATTATGGATGCAGCTATGAAGGGCGCAGCCGTGTGCAGGTCAACCATTTTTTTGCGAAGATATGTGATGGCTGCTGAACTGGTGGTAATGCCATTAAGCAGCAGGGCCATGGGTATTGCCACCAGTATGTCAATGCCCAGCCAGTAGAACAGTGGTACGTATACCAACGCACCGCCAAGACCAAGCATCGAGAATAGGACTGCCAGGAAGAATATGATTACTGCAACTACAATGGGGTCCATAGTGTATCAGTTCCAGATTTTGCGGGCAACTATATAAAATAAATGTTGTGGTGTCGGATATACTTGAAATGGATTGGTGAAAAATATTATATAACATAGATGTTACTAATTGTCAACCAGACATCACTGTTTATGTTGACAATTGAGGATTATACCATGAACGAATATACAAATGTAAAACCATTGCTCTATGCTGCCCTGTTTGCAGCCCTGACAGCCATTGGCGCTTTCATCAAGATACCACTCCCTTTGAGTCCCGTACCCATCACCTTGCAGGTATTCTTTGTACTGCTTGCAGGACTGGTACTGGGTGCCAGATGGGGAGGAACCAGTATGGTAGTATATGTGATGCTTGGCATCATCGGTCTTCCGGTATTTGCCGGAGGCTCGTCAGGACTGGGTGTACTGCTGGGTCCTACCGGAGGCTATCTCATCGGGTTTGTTGCAGGTGCCTTTGTAACCGGGCTGATATACAATAAAGCAGGGGATAGTGTACCCGCAACCATCGGCGCCATGATTGGCGGTCTCGCTGTAATATACCTGCTGGGAGTGATGCAATTATCATTAGTCGCGAATATGTCCATACAGCAAGCAGTTGCAGTGGGAATGATACCATTTTTGATAGGGGATGCTATCAAAATAGTAGCCGCATTGATAGTGGCGGACAGGGTCAGACCACTTCTGAATATGTCATGATCGAACTGGAAGACGTATCTTTCTCTTACCCTGCCGCCGGCCCGGTACTGGAAAATATTAATCTCATAGTCAATAAAGGGGAATACCTTGGAGTCATGGGTGATAACGGGTCGGGAAAGACCACCCTTGCAAGGCTTATGACTGGCCTGTTACTCCCAGAAAAAGGAACCATCAGGGTTAACGGGATATCCACCGGCGACAGGGGCAGGCTGCTTGAGATCCGCAGTTCTACAGGCATGGTATTCCAAAACCCAGATGCCCAGGCTATTGGCGAGACCGTGGAAGAAGACCTGGTCTTTGGCCTGGAAAACCTGGGAGTACCTGTGCCTGAAATTGATACGAGGATTGAACAATACCTGAATCTGATGGGGATACGGGAATTGCGGCACCGCAACATCAGGACGCTGAGTGGCGGGCAGAAACAATTGGTGAACCTTGTAGCGGTTATGGTCATGGAGCCTGAGTGCATTATCCTCGATGAACCCAGTTCCATGGTGGATGCCGGGACCAGGAGAATTATCCTTGAGCATATAGCCAGGTTGAACCATGAAGGGACAGCCATTGTACATATTACCCACGACCCTGAAGAATTGACACGCTGCCAACGGCTTATTGTGCTTTCCAGGCAGGGGATAACAAAACAGGGAACTACACACGAGGTCTTCAACCAATTATTGGATGAGGAGAAAATGGATATTCCGGTCTCTTTTGCCATCTCAAGAGCATTGGGGCTGTCACCCGTTCTTACCACAGAGGCTCTACTGGAGGAATTATGTCGATTGAAATCAGGCACTTGACCCACATTTACGATGTTGGTACTCTGGGGGAAACAAAAGCGCTGGACAAAATAGACCTCACCATAAAGAAAGGTAACGTATTCGGGTTGGTGGGGGGCATAGGTTCCGGTAAATCCACACTGGCATCACTTATTGCAGGTCTTGAAAAACCCACTGGCGGCAGAATTACCATAGACGGGGAGCCACCATGTCCCGGAAAGAATGTGGGCATATTGTTCCAGCAGCCTGAGGACTTCTTCTTTGAAAAGACGCTGTTCAGGGACATGGCTTCAGGTCTGTTACATTCGGGTCTCACTGAGGATGAAGTGGATGAGCGCATCCACTCCACGCTGGACCTGATAGGGCTTGGCCGGCAGATACTCGACCAGTCACCATTCCACCTGAACCGGGGAACCCTGAGACTGGCAGCCTTTGCTTCGGTACTGGCAATGAGACCGGGTGTCCTCATACTTGACGAACCCACTGCCAGCCTGGACCCAAAGAGCCGGAAAAGGATGCTGGAGGTTATCGAACACATATCAGGAGATATTACCATCATCTATATATCTCACAGGCTGCAGGAGGTCGTGGCTGTATCAGAACATCTTGCTGTCCTGGATGGGGGGAAGGTTACATTCAAAGGTACGGTTCCCGGTTATCTGGACTGGGCGGCAGGGCAGGATGGGGGAGAGTATTTGCCGGTATTGAGCCAGGTCATGTACAGATTGTACGGACTGGGTTTTGATGTAGACCCTGATGTGACGTGCCTGGATGATGCGGTTGAGCAGATTCGACAGTCACTGGAGAAAACATGATTGGGATATATGGTCACGGCAGATCGTATATACACCTGCTTGACCCGAGAACGAAACTGGCACTGATGGTCGGGGTAAGTTTGCTGATATATTCTGTTCGCCCCCTGGGTTTGGGTGTCCTGCTGGGGCTTGTATTGCTGCTATCCCGCACTTGTGGGTTGCCTTATACGAGATTGGTACAGGGGCTAAGACCTGTGCTGGTATTCTTTGGTGTCATATTCCTGACACATGTATTGTTCACACCTGGTGCGCCGCTCTTTGAGGGACTGCCCGTGCCCACTCTTGAAGGAGTTGTTACGGGTAGTGTCCTGATTTTGAGATTTATCCTGTTGATACTGTACACATCCATTATGACGTATACCACTTCACCATCGGGCCTGAACTATGCTCTTATGTTCTTTTTACGACCTTTGGGCACTTTCGGTACTGACCTTGCTTTTATGACAGGGACGGCAATGACATTGATACCTGGGCTGTTCAGGGAAAAAGATATTATTACAAAGGCACAGGCTGCCAGGGGATATAAACCACGGGGATTGAAGGGATTTACTGCGTTGGTGGTTCCATTGCTCCACAGGTCGTTTCGAAGGGTGGATGAACTGTCGGATGCACTGGAATCACGGTGTTTTCATTCTGATAGACGATATTATTATTACAGGAAAACTCTGGCAAAGAGGGATTGTGCAGGTGTGGGAGGATATTTTGTTCTGGCTGTGGTGATATTGTTTTTCCTGTGAGTAGAGATTGGTAGGAGTGGTTGAGTGCATGAATCGTTTGAAGGAGGGCAGCAATTCAATTCAAATCACGAGAACACAGAATCTTCTGGAGCAATGAAAAAAAAACATCCAAAATTAAATACTACCAAGTTTCATCATTATCTTTTTTT
>DAOWEE010000051.1 GCA_030638625.1 Methanosarcinales archaeon | reverse complement strand
GATATGGCACACCTTGAGGAACTGATTGCAGCTATCTACAGGGATGGATATGATTTTGCCACTGGCTCCCGGATGATGCCGTCCAGTGATGTAAAGCGGCCCATGAAACGTGGTATTGCTTCTAAAGGTTTTAATTTTCTTACACGTACCATGCTGGGTTCCAGCCTGTACGACCACCAGTGCGGGTTCAAGGCATTCAAACGAAGTTCCCTGTTCGAACTTATGGATTCAGTTGAGGACGAACACTGGTTCTGGGATACTGAACTGCTGGTCAGGGCACAGCGTGCAGGTTACAAAGTTAAGGAATTCCCGGTCCGATGGCGCCACGGCGGTGCTACCAAGGTTGACCTGGTAAAGGACGTGATTGGCATGGGCAGCCAGATAGTAAGGTTGTGGTGGCAGCTGAGTGCACCGCATATGGGGCGCAAACGCAAGGTTATATTCACGTTTATCCTGGCACTGATGCTGTTGTTCCTGATATTCACATTGGTAGGGATTGAGGATGTGTGGCAGGCTACGGCATCGGCATCACCACTGATGTTTGGATTAGCAGTTGTGGTCTACCTTCTTTCATGGCCGGTGCGGGGGCTCAGGTACCAGCATATCCTGGGGCGGCTGGGTCACAACCACGACCTGAACTTCATCACAGGTACCATATTCATGAGCCAGTCTGCAAACGTGATACTTCCGGCCAGGATTGGCGATATCTCCCGTGCATACATCCTGAAAAAAGAAAAGGACATCCCCCTTACCACAGGCATGTCATCGCTGGCAGTGGAGCGGATATTTGATATCATTGCCATAACGGTCATCGGAGTGCTATCAGTGCTGGTTGTTATGGCCGAGAGGTCAGTGGATAACTGGGTGCTGCCCCTGATAATTATGTCGGCCGCGGTAATCGTACTGTTCTTTGCCGGCATCTTCTTCCTCTCATCACGGGGCAGGGACGGCTTATCCCCGGTTGAGCGCAGCATTCTCAGGTTTTCCAAATCAGGTGACTACACCGACATTGTTGCCGGTATTGCCAGGAAGTTCATTGACGAGATATACACCGTATCTTCCAATGTAAAAGACTTTATCATAGTATTCTTTTCATCACTAGCGGTCTGGACCATTGATATACTCACCTGTTATATTGTACTTACTGCCTTCCCGTTCGTGCATAATGCCGCATCCCTGACAACGTTGATAGCCATTGTATTTTTGGCGGTGGCAGTAGGAAACCTTGCAAAGATGTTCCCAATCACGCCCGGCGCCATAGGTACTTACGAAGGCGCCCTGACCGTTGTATTCGGGGTAGCTGGTATTGCAGGATACGTGGGAGCGGCAGCCGCAGTGATAGACCATATAATCAAGAACTCTGTTACACTGGTATTCGGGGCACTGTACCTTACGCAGTTCAATATCAAGTGGCATGAATTGTTAGATATTAAGAAAAACAAATAACATTGGCGAGACAGTTATGGAATGGTTTGAAATTGTAAAATGGTGGGTGGTTCTTGAAATAATAGGTCTTGCAGCCATGCCCACTACTGCATGGATATTCAGGAACCTGGCAGATAAGGGTGTATCCATGTCAAAGATACTGGGGCTAGTCCTGCTAACATACTTCTCGTGGGTGCTTACGTACCTTGGATTTGATTACAGTACCCTCATCGTAGGCATCAGCGTGTTGATTGTGTTTTCTATATCAATGGTCGTATTCTTCTTCAAAGGCTATCCCTTTGACCATAAAGCACTGATCAGGTCTGAAGTATTGTTCACTGCAGCTTTCCTGTTATTTGTAATACTTCGTGCATACCGGCCTGAGATATACTGGACCGGAGGGGAGAAGTTCATGGACATGAGTTTTATCAATATCATACTCCGGAGCACCAGTTTCCCTGCCATGGACCCCTGGCTTTCAGGCGAGCCCATGCAGTATTATTATTTTGGATACCTGGTGGCTGCTAACCTGATTAAGCTCTCTGGCGTCCTTCCTACAATAGGGTTCAACCTGGGTGTGGCATCCATGTTCGCCCTTTCTGCCACGGCAGCCTATGGGCTGGGTGAACATTTGACACGCAGCCGCATATTCGGACTCGTGGTCATGGCATTCGTGGTAATCTTCGGCAACCTGGCCGGTTTTGTCCAGTTATTGGTGACATTGTTCATTCCCAAATATTACAGTATGTTCAATGTGCCTGCCGGGGATGTGTTGACACGGCTGGCTGCATACAATTACTGGCCTGCCAGCAGGGTGATTCCTAACACCATCAATGAGTTTCCTTATTTCAGTTTTATCCAGGCAGACCTGCATGCCCATATGATTGCAATTGCATTCCAGCTTTTGATGATTGCCCTGTTGTTGAATTTGTTGCTTCATGGTAGAGAATACAACAAACCTGCATTGGCAGCGGTTGCCCTGCTGCTTGGCTTCATGTTCCCGTTGAACTCCTGGGACTACCCCACCTATGCCATATTCTTTGTTATCGTCATGCTGGCATGGAGGATACGGGTATCTGTCGATGCAAGTCAGCAACACGGTTTTTTGGCCCGGATTATGGCTCCATCTCCAATGGAATATATCAGTACAATAGGTATGATTGCGATTGTAGGCATTAGTAGTGTCGTACTGTACCTGCCCTACCATGTGGTAGCCAATAGCGTGTCGCATTCCTTAAAGCTCGTCACATACGGCCAGACCCAGCTAATATTCTATCTGGGCGTGTTCGGTATTATGCTGTTCTTTATTCTGGTGTATGCCATTGACCGTTTTTATGACATTTATTATCCGGACATAAAATTGATACTGGCTGGTATTGCCATTGCCGTTTTAGCGGCTTACCTGACAAATATCCAGATACTGGTTATCATCCTTCCGTTAATTGTAATGTCATTTTACTGTATGATAAAAGAGGATGACCCTGCCCGGCAGTTCATATATTTGCTCATAATGCTGGGTGCACTGCTATCACTGTTTTGTGAACTATTTTACATACAGGATTCTTTTGGCACCAACGCTCCCGAGTATATCCGGTTCAATACCGTGTTCAAGATATATGTTCAGGCTTGGCTTGTGTGGGCACTGGCAGCCGGAGTGTCATTGTACCACTTATGGAATCGGAAGGGGATAATGGGCGAACGGAACAAGGCGTTTGCAGTAGTTTCAGTCATATTGATACTGATGGCTTTGTCCTATCCAGTGCTAGCCACCTTTTCACGCTCAGACCATTTCAAGAACCAGCCTACCCTTGACGGTGCTGCATATTTTAATAAGGAACATCAAAATGAGTACAATGCCATAATGTGGCTCAACAATCTCAGCGGGACACCCGTTGTGCTCCAGAGCCCTGGCAATACATACAGATTGAACACCCATGTGACCACCTTCACTGGTCTGCCCACGGTAATCGGATGGGGAGGACATGAGAAGAACTGGAGGAACCGGGCCGAGACCATTGATGAGCGGTGGGAAGAGGTACCGCAGGTGTACATGTCCAGTGATATGAAAAAAGTTAACCAGATACTTGATAAATATCAGGTTGAGTACATCTATGTGGGTGGTGTGGAGGAAGAGAGGTACGGCGGTTCTGATGCCAGGAAGCTCTTTGATAAGAATCCGGGTAGGTTCGAACTGGTGTATTTCAACCCCAATGTCCATATTTATCGAGTGGTGAGATAATGGTCAATAATGAGCAACCGGTCTCGCCTATAAAGAGGCTTACTGAGTCGAGGACCTTACTTTCGTTTGCCGTGGCGCTCTTTGTGTTATACTTACTGTTCTCAAGGATAGAGTTTGACAGGATTATCGAAGTTATACAGGATGCGCGCCCGGGTTACATTGGTGCTGCAGCGGCTGTGTATTTCGGCTCACTTCCAATACGGGGCGAGCGCTGGAGGTTATTGCTTAACAATATTGGGGTTAAGGCAGGGTTGAAGGACGCCAGTGAGATATTCATGCTATCCTGGTTTGCCAACACCCTGGTACCTGCCAAGATGGGAGATGTTTACAGGGGCTACCTGGCGAAAAAGGCATGGGGTGTGCCCATTTCAAAGAGTTTTGGCACGGTTTATGTTGAGCGCATTTATGATGTGCTGCTGCTGGTCATCCTGATGGGTGTTTCCAGCATCATGGTATTTGGTAGTGATATACCGCATGCGATAAGGGTGTCTTTAGCATTTGGTTTTGCTATTCTGGTAATTCTGGTTTCGGTAGTGGTTGGTTTTTCATCTGGAAAAACAGCTATTGCAAACAGGCTGCCTGCAAAACTTGAGCAAATATTCACTCATTTTGCAGAGGGGCTGCATGAATCGGCTGGCAGGGGTTCTGTGTTTTTGATTATCTTTCATACTATATTGATATGGAGTATGGAGACAGCCCGCCTGTATTTTGTGGTGGCGTCCCTCTCTTCGGTTCATAATATCGGCATAGGGCTATCGTTAATTGTATTTGTGGCATTGTCTGCGGCCCTGGTTTCAGCACTGCCCATAACGCCCAGCGGACTGGGTGCAGTGGAGTTTGCCATTGTGGGCGTGCTTGTGCTGGTAGGGGTAGATGTGGGGGTAGCAGCTGCCATTGCCATACTTGACAGGGCGGTCAGTTACTGGGGGCTGGTGGTTGTGGGTGCGGTGGTGTATGTGGTGAGCGGGAGGAAATAGAACACCTAAAAAGTAACGTCAATAACCACATTTCGCTATCCTTATATACACCAACACCAATTCAAGTAAACTTGTTATAACATCGATTTACTTGATTTAATAGACAAAATCCAACCGGTGATACATATGCATATAATGGAAGGTTTTTTACCTGGCCCCTGGTGGCAGTTATGGTTTGCGATATCTATACCTGTGATACTCTACGGCATCCACAAACTGAACCGTATGATGGAAGAAAAACGCGACCTCTTACCCCTGCTCGCCGTAGCAGGAGCATATATCTTCGTCCTGTCCTCCCTCAAATTGCCTTCTGTGACCGGGAGCTGCTCCCATCCCACCGGTACCGGCATGGCCGCAATCCTCTTCGGGCCAGCCATCTCAGCCATTCTCAGCATGATAGTGCTACTCTACCAGGCCTTGTTCTTAGCCCATGGCGGCCTGACCACACTGGGGGCCAATGTATTTTCCATGGGAATCGCCGGCCCTGTCATAGCATATCTGATTTACAAGATAGGTATGAAGGCAGGTCTTAATTTCTATTTCACTGTATTCCTGGCAACAGCCATGGCAGACATAGCCACCTACCTTGTAACCTCACTGGAACTGGCCCTGGCATTCCCTGCTCAATCCGGGGGTGTGATTGCATCATTTGAAGCCTTTGCAGCTATCTTTGCCCTCACCCAGCTTCCACTGGCTATTATGGAAGGAGCCATAACTGCGCTCATCTTTAAGTACGTCATAAAAGTCAAAGGTGACGTGTTGGTAAAACTGGACGTAATAGGGGAAGCCGGATTACGCAAGATACAGGAGTTGACAACATGAAATTAGAAATCATCGTGGCCGTCATAGTACTGGTCTTCACGGCCCAATTCCTCTACATCTCCTCTACCACCGATGCCGAATTTGGTGGTGCGGACGGCCAGGCCGAGGGCGTGATCGAAGAATTGACAGATGGCACTTATGAACCCATTGCAAAACCTTTCTGGGAGCCTCCCAGCGGCGAGATAGAAAGCCTTCTCTTTGCTCTCCAGGCTGCGCTCGGAGCCCTGGTCATTGGCTACTTTTTTGGATATTACAGGGGTAAGAACCAGTCCACAAAGTCCACTGAGTCCTCACAGTCTAATCAGTCCACTGAATCCAGTCAATCAACTTAGTCCATTCTATCAACTCATACAAACATATCGAAGCCCGGAAATTGAACATGAACAACATGCTGGATGACTATGCACTGATAAGCCCGCTGCGGCACAGCAACAACTGGCTCAAACTTACTGTGGTGGCTGTAGGGCTGCTTTTCGGTGTATCGGCCACATCACCAGTAACACCTCTGTTCATAGCTTTGTGCATGAGCTTTGCAACAATTATTTTCGCAAAGGTACCAGTTAAGTTTTACTTACAACTCATAACTTTACCACTGGGATTTGCAGCCATGGGGTCCATTATTATCCTTTTCTTCTTTGGTTCGGGTCATGAAATTGCAGCCGTGGACATTGCCGGCTACCACCTTGCAATCGGTAATCAGGGGCTGGAAATGGCTGTTCTGGTGATGGCGCGGACCTTTAGCGGAATGTTCTGCCTGTTCTTCCTGGCACTCACAACACCAATGGTCGAACTCTTTTCTGTGCTTAAAACTTCCAGGGTGCCGGATGTCATTATCGAATTGTCCATGCTGATATACCGCTACATCTTTGTACTCCTTGAGGTAGCAGCGAGCATAAAATTCGCCCAGACGGTCAGGCTGGGGTATAAAGATATACTGAGTTCACTACGTTCCACTGCCATGCTGGCAGGTACCCTGTTCATCAGGTCATGGGAACAGGGTGAAAAACTGTACCTGGCCATGAACTCCAGGTGCTATGACGGGAAACTGGTCATGTTCTGCCCGAAAAATCCTATTAGTATTCCCGAATTGCTCATCACTTCCCTATACCTGGTATCCATCATCGCCCTTTTCATCACCACGAATCATATGCCTGCAATCTGAGGAACAATTATGGTCATTATTGAAACACGAGACCTGAAATATGCATATCCTGATGGGACACTGGCTATTGATGGGATTGACATTAAAATTGAAAAGGGGAAGAAGATAGCCTTCGTTGGCCCAAACGGTTCAGGGAAATCAACATTATTCCTGCTGTTGAACGGTACCCTGGCACCACAGCAGGGAGAGGTATTATTTCACGATAGACCGTTGCGTTATGATTCACGCTCCCTGAATGAGATACGCAAGCAGATAGGGATTGTGTTCCAGAATTCCAATGACCAGTTATTTGCTCCTACCGTATACCATGATGTGGCTTTTGGTCCTGCCAACCTGGGATTTTCCGAAGAAAAGGTCGAAAGTTGCGTAAATCGCACCCTTGAATATATGAGTCTCACCCAACTCAGGGACAAACCGCCCCATCACCTGAGCAGTGGACAGAAGAAGAAGGTTGCAATCGCTGGTGTGGTTGCCATGGAGCCTGATGTTATCATCCTTGATGAGCCCCTCTCCAACCTTGACCCTGCCGGGGCCAGTGAGATTATGGAACTGCTCAATGAACTGAAACATCTGGGTAAGACCATTATTATCTCCACACATGATGTGGACCTTGCATCCAGATGGGCTGATGTGGTGTATGTCCTGAAGGGGGGGCAGATATACAGATCAGGCCATCCTAGCCGCATTTTTTCAGACAGGGCACTTATGGAGCATACGAAATTAAAACTTCCTGCCATTGTTGAAACCTTTAGGGAATTTGAAGCCAGGGGCATTGCCGAAGGGCATGCACCCATGACACTTCTTGACCTGATGGACTCAATGGAGAGTCCATATACCGGGGTCAGGTGTGCAGTTGCAGATTGTGATGTCAGCAAGGGGCAGAAGGTTGGGCTGTGCATGCGGGAAGGTACTATAATAGTAGCAGCACCGCATTCAGAGCAGGAAGCCACCGGGCGGGTGCTATCTGATGCTGCCGCAGGGGATGAAGTGCTGGTTGAGGATGTCAGGGGTTCACTTTCGTCTAAGACCGGGCGTATCCATGTGGTCCAGATACCAAGGGTAATTGAGGGCGGTTCAAAGAATGTGGATATTGAAGGGGTCCGGGAATTGCTGGATAAAGCGACTTTTGACAGGGTGGGTGCCATGGGCACTTCTGCCAAGGTAACGGCTGCAAAGGCCGGGATTGTGACGGATTTTGATGTGGATGTCATTCAATCTGCCATGCTCTCAGCACTGCGGGGCCTGGACTGTCTGGTTCTTGCCAGCGGCGGGATGGCTGAACTGGTGAAAAAGCGGGTGGATGAACGAAACCAGAGTGGTAATCGCCATATCCAGTGCAGCATTGAAAAGGTTTAACGAAATGGTATGACCCAATATCTATCACTTTATTATCCTGGTAAGCAATGATTTTTTTATGAATATGGAATTGTGGGGACAGAGTTCAAAACAGGTATAGCACTGTACACACTTCTCATCATCGACTTTTACGGGATACGGCAGTTCTATAGCAAATGTGGGGCAGTTCTCGATACATGCACCGCATTCCTGACACTTATCCTGGTTTATTCTGGGTTTCATTGAATAGAACCTGCCAAGAGACCTGATGAGGAATGCGGGTAATGCAGCATATGGCGCCTGACCCGGTCTTTCAAATTCAACACGGACTTCATCAATAGGGTCACCCAGCAGCATGACCTCTTCAGGCGTAGCCGGCCCCAAGCCCCTTGCAGCGGCATCTGTAGTGGTCACGATCTCGTTTGGGTCAAAACCAATTAGCTGGGATGCAATCATATCCAGTGCCACGCAGTTTTCAGATGCCATTATCACTCCCACATCCACCGGGTTGCCCCGGGACGGGCCGGCACCCTCCATTCCTACAATTCCATCCATGATGGCCAGCGCAGGCGTGCACACAGAGAATATATCCACCACAGCCTGGCTGAAAACATTGTTCTTACCCAGAGCATGCGCTTTTTTCCTGACCTTGGCCGGAACGGTCCCAAACATGTTCTTGATGGCCCCTGTGAACAGGGTAAGTTCATGGGTTTTGAGTTTTGGCAGCGTTATGATTACATCGGCATCAAGTACGGGTTTGGCTACATATATTGTGTCCAACTGCTTTCCATCCGGGATATCGACCTTCTGGTATCCGCCCACATCAAAATTAGCAACTTCAACACCCAGTTCTTCTGCTGCCCTTTTTATCCCTGAAACTTCAAGGGCCTCTGCGGTGGCGCAGGGATGTACCATGCCAGCCCCGTCCCCGACAATTGGGATGCCACCTGCATCCTGTACCAGTTCGATTACTGCCAATACCACTGATGGATGGGTGGTCACGGCATCTTCAGGGGGCCTGGCAGCCAGCAGGTTGACCTTTAACAACACCCTGTCGCCCGGATGTACGATGCTATCCATGCCGCCAAGAAGTTCCAGTGAACGGGCAATGGCTTCTTTCACGTTAGCGTAATCAGTACAATGTACAATAGAAACTTGGGTCATCTGTTTTTCAGGCTTTACCATACCAACTCTACTCCTTACCAACTCTACTCCTTATCGCAAGATTATTAGGGTGTACTAAATACATAAAATCTGCCCAACCCACGATTTCAAAAACATTTGAAACCACAACATTTAAGCATATATGTTTCAATATATTTTGAAACCATGAACCTTGAAATACTCCCCCTCCTGTTCACAGCAGGCGTTGATGCCCTGAAGGAATACCTGGCACTTCATGTCATCTTATGCCTTATCCCTGCATTTTTCCTTGCCGGTGCCATAGCATCATTATTTTCAAAGGGCTCGGTGCTCAAATACTTTGGTGCAGACTCACCTAAATATATCACTTACTCAGTAGCCGCAGTCAGTGGAGTACTGCTTGCCGTTTGCAGTTGTACTGTGTTGCCTCTGTTTGCAGGCATCTACAGGCGTGGGGCAGGGATTGGTCCGGCTACTACTTTCCTGTATTCTGCACCTGCCATCAACCTGCTGGCCATAGTATATACGGCACAGATACTTGGACTGGATATTGGCATTGCACGAGCTGGCGCTGCCATTACACTTTCCATCTTTATCGGGCTTATAATGTCGGTCATATTCGATAACAGCAGTAATAAAAATGCAGATTTTAGCCTGGACGGGAATGAACGGCACATAAAGACCACAATCATTTTCATATTACTGGTAGCCATAATGGTGTTTGCAGGCAGTGCCACAACCCCGATTTCAATGGCAGCCGTATTATTGCTTGTCCTGGCTACCATAGGGGCGTCTGTATTCTGGTTAAGTCGTGATGAGCTGACAAATTGGATGGAAGAGACCTGGTTCCTGGTCAAACAGATTACACCCCTGCTGCTACTGGGCGTGTTCTTTGCCGGAGTAATCATGGAATTGCTGCCTCAATCACTGGTGGCCGCACTGGTGGGAGGTAACAGCATATCTTCTAATCTCATCTCCTCAGTCTCGGGGGCATTGATGTATTTCTCAACCCTTACTGAAGTTCCTATCATCAGCGCCCTGACGAAACTGGGCATGGGCAAAGGACCGGCATTGGCCATGCTTTTGGCTGGCCCGGCAGTGAGTTTGCCAAACATGATTGTGATAGCCAGGATAATGGGTACAAAGAAGACTGGCATTTACGTATTAATGGTAATGCTGGCAGCTACTGTATCTGGTCTTGTATTTGGCAGCCTGGTTCAATATTAATAGATATGGAATGTAGATTATGAAGCGATAAAATGAAGGTCCCGATCTATTGCTGAACATTGATTACGGGAAAAGGTATGCTATAAGCTCTGGAATATACTGGGGGAAGTACAGTGGTACCAACTTGACCACAATTATTATGGTCATGATATTCAATAAAAATATATTTCGCAATCTTTTGTTCTCAAACAGGTACAGTACCACGATGAATAAGGGAATTACAACAAGGGAAAAATAAACCTTCAAGTTAACATTTAGCAGTATACTCAGGTTTGAAAGGGTGGTTACTACAATGATGAGTGAAGTAATCTCACCTGCACTGTTCTCAATCCGGGTGCCGATTGAAATATAGGAGAGAACCAGTGTCAGTCCCAGAATAAAGATGCTCACAATAGTGATGACGTCTTGGTAACCTATACCCCTCACTGAAAGGAACAGGGACATCAGGATTGTCATGGATGATATGGATATGCCCAGCAGTCGCATGGTGTTGATTTCTTTGCTGGTTTTTATCTTTTCCTTCTCTATGTAGTCCATCTAAACCCCCCACATCGTATACCTGATAAAGTTATTTCTATTTTTATATATATATGGTTTGCCTGGGTTTATGTGGGAAATCCAGGGAAATGCAGGCTTAACATTATAAAACAGAATAAACATTATATGAAATCATAGCTCAATAAATATACTTGGTAGATTTGATGATTGATAATTGCACGATGTGTAATCTGGATAAATGCACTGCAAATAACCTACAACCATGTGATTTTGAAGGTAATGATTTCAAGGACTGCCTGAGATACAAGGTGAAGAATCTTAACACCGAATTCACACAGTTGCGTTAATAATGCTGTTGTATACCAGTCTATAGTGTCCTTCAACGAAAAGGATAAGTATTATCGGGCATATCCTGAATGCCGTCGGATGGCTGAAGTTTAATTAAGTTTCGTGTTCCCGCCTTAACTCAGCCTGGTTAGAGTGCGCGGCTGTAGTTTGTTCATGCACCCTTTTTGGGTGCACACGCGCAGTAACCGCGATGTCCCCGGTTCGAATCTGGGAGGCGGGACTTTATTTTTGTACATAAAGTATAACTTTATGTGATCAAGTAACTATGAGCGTCAGCGAGCAGTTTCTTGTTTGTTCAAAATCCATATCGAAATACTTATATTGAAATAATGTTATAGATTTTTATTGGAAGTGTATTGTAATTAATAGAATTATAGTCTATTAATTAAGAAAGTAATTTGCATTATCATTAAATACAGGTGGGTATTGTCAATGAGAACAACAATAGTTAGCCTATTAGCTATAACAGCAATTTTGTTATTAGTGTACAATGTTACACTGCCGACACATTTGCACGCCAATCTTGAGATGCAGCACTGTGGTGGATGTCACACTGAAGATGCCGTGATACACATGCATGAATATGCAGACCCCTTAGAGAAGGAATGTATAGAATGTCATGTCGAAGCGGTGACTGGTTTAAGTGTTCATGCTGAAATGGTACCAGAGGAATGTGACAGATGCCATCAGTTTGGAGACCAGCCGACCTATTCAGACTGTGACCTATGCCATCACGACCATTATCACATAGAGGGGGGTATCGAAACTGGTGACCGGCCATGTGCTGAATGTCACAAGAGCCATTCGCTCATAACTGACAGAAGCTGTGCAAAATGCCATCGTGAGGAATATAACCTCTTGAAGACCTTGGGGGATAAACATTCCGAGCGTCCCGACAGCTGTTATAATTGTCATAGCGATCACAAGTATATTCCTGACTGCCTTGACTGTCATGAAGTG
>DAOWEE010000052.1 GCA_030638625.1 Methanosarcinales archaeon | reverse complement strand
TGGTGTTACGACTACCAAAGTGGACAATTTGCTCATCTTATCAGTCACATCTCCAGTCTTCACCACCTGGATGGTATGCACTCCTGCTGCCAGTCCTGGCACTGTTACTACAATCTGGCTGTCAGTTATGGAGCTTGGCGTTAGCCTCGATCCATCTACAGATACTACTGATGTATAAACACCGTTGCCGCTCAAGAAGTTACTACCAACGATTGTTACCACTGCATCAACGCCAGTTGTCAGTTTGCCAGGAGTTATCGATGTTACACTTGGAATAATTGCTCCTTGCATTGGCGCTGCACCTGCATCCCAGGATGCGTGACATCCATTGCAATCCCAGTTATCACCGATATGACCGTATCCAAGCTGTCCGCTAGTATTTGTGTAGTCATACTGGATATTGTGTATCGATGCTACACTGTGGCACTTTTGGCATCCGGTTCCGTTAAGGGTATCGCCAATACCTAATAGCGTTGAATTTCTAAGTTCCATTACTTCACGACCCAAATCAATACCTAACCAGGTAGTAATTTCTAACGGGCGACCAGAACTTACGTTTATAACATGGCACCAGTTGCATTCACGGCCCGGTGTATTGTCTCCCTGATGGTCAATTTCTCCACCCCTTTGGCCACCGGTCGCATAATGGTGTGTATCATGGTTTGTCAAGATCAACGGTGATGCTGACGAACTGTTCTGATGGCATGCGAAGCAACCACCCCAATACCTGTCACTGGTTCCATTATATACAATATAGCTGGCCAATGGAGTCACCATCGATGTACCATATGAAGGCACATAATGTCCATCATCATAGTCAGCAACGTAGCTACCGTGACATGCGCTACAATTTCTGGCTGCTGCATCCGGGTGATTGACATGATGTGGTCTGCTAATGTTCACTGCTGCTGGATTTGCGTAGAACGCTGTACCGTTGTGACACATTACACAGTTCCTTTCTCTCAAGACTGAATATCCGCCGTTAGTAACCACGGGGTGACAATCCATACAACCCCATTCTCCACCTGGTACAAGTTGGTGATGCCTATCAGGAACACCTGCGTCATGGCAATCTCTACACATTGATTCGTTGAAATTTACCACACTTGTGTCGTAAATACCTTCCATCTGATTCGCTGGCGGTGGTGGTACAACTGCAATAGCTAAACCAACCAAGGCTATAATAGCGACAGCTAAAGCTAAGTAAAGTTTTCTTATATTATCCATTTATTTCACTCCCACATTTTTTGTTTAAAAATATGAACCCAAAAGAAAATCCTACCAAGTTACTTGAGCCCACACTCTCAATTATCCGAATAGAATTTTAACACCATTACACTTAAACTTTGGCAATATTAATATATTTTTGGCAAGTATATATATTTCTTAATTGCCGTTAAAGCATTATACAAATGTCTTGACACATACCGATATTCCAGTAAACAAATATATATAATCTTTTTAACTCGCTGTATGGTTGACCTATTGCGCACACACATCCTAACGTGCATTTAACCCAATAAGACACGAAGCTGCCGTTTGAACAATCCATCCCTACCAAAGAAGAGAACACATGACCAAAAACCCCTAAAAATCAATCCTAGGGATAATATCCTTAAGAACATTCGGACTGAAAACCAGCAAGATATTATTGCCGCCAAAACCGGGGAAGCAATAACCTGGGAGGACGTGGGGGGCGAATTCAAGCAGGCAGTTTATGAATTGTTAACGCTCTTTCGCAGTTCAATAAAAAAAATGCACAAAAGCTGTAGCGTCACAGTGGCTTCCTGCCCGTATAGATGCCGTACCCGTAATATTTTATAAAATCCTTTGGGATGCTCCTGGCATCTTTAACCATATCATTGATAGCTTTGCGGTACGCGGGTCTGGTGAGATACACCCACAGCATCCTGTATGTTGCCTTAAGTGCCGGGGTCAGGCCGTTCATTTTAATCTCGCTGATAGCCTGTTCAAGTTTTTTAATCTTTTTGGGCCTGGCAACAATTTCCTCAAGCCCTGCGTCCTCCAGCAACCTTTCCCAGCCTGCGGCAGTTTCGGGTTTGACCCCGCCGATGGCACGCAGCCCGTACTCTGCCATTTCCTGTGTCGGCTCTTGCATCCATGTGACTTCGTTAAGTCCGATGTACCCGCCTTTTTTCACAACCCTTACATATTCACTGAGAGCCTTTGCTTTATCTTCAGGAAAAGCGGTCACAGATTCACTTATGGCGGCATCGAATGTATTATCCTCAAAGGGCAGGTCCTGCGCATCTGCCTCCCTGAACTCAACACTGTCTGAGAGCCCTTGCTTTTGTGCCCTCCTATTTGATTGTTCCACCATTTCTTTTGAAATGTCGATACCGACTATCCGGCAGCCGTATATTTTCGCTATCTTGCAGGCAGATATCCCGCTGCCGCATCCTATGACCAGCAAGGTTTTGTCTTCATCTATATGGCACAGTTCGACCAGTTCTTTTGTGGCGTCCAAGCCCCCTGCATGTTTGGTGATGCCCATCTCGGCCTGTATATCAAAGTAAGGATTTTCCAGGTTAGTTATTTGTTGTTTCTTCATTTTGGTCACGGGCTTTGGTGCTGTTCTGGAATTTGGTTTTGGGGTGAAATTATGGTATGTCTGCAATGGATATATTTTGATTGTATGTAAGGGGGAAATTTATGGAAAGCTTTTAACCGATTACAAAAAGTATATACTTAGTTTCATAATTATAATAATCGGTCTCAGAATGCAGGAAATATGAAAACTATTCGCATCTTTATCAGCAGTGTG
>DAOWEE010000020.1 GCA_030638625.1 Methanosarcinales archaeon | reverse complement strand
GCGACCAACAAGCACCTTGAGGATATTAGCATGAAATTCAAAGGAACCTCAGATGTAAGGCATATAGTGGAGTTCTTGTCCAGGGAAGTGGGGGTTGAAGGAGTGGTGAATAAAGTGACAAAGCCCCTGGACCTGAAAGTGGCTGTCCATTACGGCTGTCATTTGATAAAACCATCCAGGGAGAGGGAACTGGGTTCTGTGGAAAAACCCACCTTCTTTGATGAACTTGTGGAGGCAACCGGGGCCACAAGTATTGATTATGCTGATAAGATGGCCTGCTGCGGTGCGGGCGGCGGTGTGCGCTCAGCCCTGCTTGACAAGTCACTGGACCTGGCCGAACATAAATTCAAGAAAATTGCAGAAGCCGGTGCCGATGTTATTGTGAACGCATGTCCATTCTGCCATTTGCAACTGGACTTCGGGCAAATTGAGGTGAAAGACAAAACCGGTAATGAATATAATATTCCTGTACTGCACTACATGCAGCTACTGGCACTGGCTTTGGGTTATTCACCAGAGGATATAGGCCTGGACATGAATTTCATCAAGTCCGGGAATATACTGGGGGTGAAGGCATGAGTGGGAATATTGGTGTGTACCTCTGCCGTTGCGGCGGTAATATTGGCGACGTAGTGGATGTGCAGTCCATTGCTGATGAAGTGGCTGCACTGCCGGGTGTATCTGATGTCAATATCCAGGACTACCTGTGCAGCAGTGCCGGGCAGGGTCAGATCAAGCAGGATATCGAGGACGGTAAGGTGGACAGGGTGGCCATAGGCTCATGTTCGCCAAAGTTGCATCTGGACACCTTCAGGTCCATGGCTGCGAAGGCTGGCATCAATCCACTGATGCTTGAGATTACCAATGTTAGGGAGCAGTGCAGTTGGGTACACCCGGATGAAGATGAAGCCACTCGCAAGGCCAGGGGGCTTATCCTGGGTGCGGTGAATCGAATGGGGACACTGAAGCCCCTGGATACCATAAAGAAAGACCTGGTTGACAGAGTGCTGGTCGTGGGGGGAGGCATTGCCGGTATCACCACAGCCCTGGAACTGGCAGACGACCATGAGGTGGTCATGGTTGAAAAAGAGCCTTTTATCGGCGGACACATGATAGGGCTGTCCAAGACATTCCCGACCTTTGACTGTTCGCAATGCATTCTGACACCCAAGATGGTGGCGGTCCATAACCACCCGAACATTACCATGCTCACATCCACTGATGTTGAGAGCGTGGAAGGAAATGTGGGAGATTATACTATCACGCTAAGGCAAAAACCCAGATACGTGGATCCCGAACTGTGTACTTCATGCGGTCGGTGTGCTGCAAAATGCCGCAAAGATGCCATATATCTGCCCTTTGCCCAGGCTATTCCCCAGGCTTATATCATTGATATGGAGAAATGTATTGACTGCAAGGCCTGCATTAAAGCCTGCCCTGCCGATGCCATAAAGCTGGAAGATGAGGGGCAGAATATTGAAGTCAATGTAGGAAGTGTGGTCCTGGCCACAGGTTTCAAACCCTTTGACCCGGCCAGGATAGAGGAATACAACTACTGGCATCCTGACGTTATCACTGCCATTGAGTTCGAGGACATGCTGTCTGCCAAGAGCAAGACCGGCATGCGTCTTATGAAATCCGATGGTAACAAGCCCGAAAAAGTGGCTTTTATTATGTGTGTGGGCAGCCGTGACTTTAACCGGTACAACAAGCATTGCAGCAAGGTATGCTGCCTGTATGGCCAGAAACAGGCACAGCTTGTCAAGAAGATGAACAAGGATGCTGATGTGACCATATTCTATATTGACATGCGCTCTGCCGGACGGCGGATGGAAGAGATGCACGAGCACACCCAGGAGAAGGGTGTTCATTTCATCAGGGGCAGGGTGGCCAGGATTGATCCCATTGATGAAGGACTGCTGCTGAACTATGAGGATACCCTGTTGCAATCACGTGAATCTGACACCTTTGATATGGTTGTGCTGTGCCCCTCACTTGAGGCTGCCGAAGGAGCAGACCAGTTGAGCAGGATGTTGAATATCCCACAGGGAGATGACGGCTTTATTGAAGAGAAGCATGTGAAAATAGACCCGGTCAGTTCCCTGAACCCCAGTGTGTATGTGGCAGGTTGTGCGGTGGGTCCGAAAGACATCCATGATTCAGTGACCGAAGGCATCAGCGCTGCCCATAAGGTAGGGCAGTTCCTGGGCAAGGGTCAAATCAACATATCACCTGAAAAACCAGTGATATCAGACGCATGCCAGCAGTGCGGTACCTGTATCAGTGAATGTCCTTATGATGCGTTATCAGGCGATGGCACACCTGTACTGGAAGCACTTTCATGTACGGGGTGTGGTGTATGTGGAGCTGTTTGTCCATCCGGTGCAATTGAGGTACAGAATTACCGGTATGACCAGCTTAAATCCCAGGTGGGTGGCATATTGGCAGCCGGTCCCGGCGTTATTGTGTTCATTGACCAGGCTGCATATGCGGCTGCGGACCTTGCAGGTGTGAACAGGAAGGAATACTCACCCCTTATCAGGTTCGTGCAGGTGCCAAGTATCCACATTGTAAATGCTGAACTTGCTAACAATGCTCTTGAGAACGGGGCCAGCGGGATTATGCTGATTGAAGGTACTACTGATGAGAAACTCACAGGGCGTTCTAAACTTTTGTTCAATACTCTGAAAAAAGAGACTCGTTCACATAAGAAACCCCTACGTTATTCCCATATAGAGACTGCCCAGTACGAGAAGCTTATGAACCTATTGAATGTGTTTGCAGAACAGGCGTCTAAGAAGTCAAAATGAGGGGGCATCTGCTCCCTATTAAAAAGAGTACATGGAGCCTGGAAACTGAAATATGGATTACGGGTTCGAGTTTACATACACCTGAATTTTATATGTGGGGTGGGCAGTTAAACTTATATACAATCACATCATTAGTGACCTACCTACTGGCGTCAACATTCACAAAAATTTAGGAGCTTAATTCAATGTCTCATTATGCGATGTTTCTTGGTTGTACTATACCTGCTCGATTTCCATTCATGGAGAAATCCATCCGAATGGTACTCTCAGAGCTTGGGATACAGACAACCGATCTGGAAGGCACCACGTGCTGCCCAACCAAATCCCTGGCCAAGGTCATAGGTAGTAAAACCTGGCATGTAACAGGTGCTCGCAACCTGGCACTGGCAGAAGCAGCAGGACTGGATATCCTGACCCCTTGCAATGGCTGTTTCAGCAGTTTTAAGGCTGTGGCAACTGACCTGAACATGGACCTTAACCTGCGGGATTCCGTAAACCAGGAACTGGACCGAATCGGCCTGGAATACACTGGCAAGGTCAAAATAAAACACATTGTACAGGTACTTCATGACGATGTTACGGCTGCTGAGATAAAGAAAAGGGTCGTAAGACCCCTTACCGGCATGAAGCTGGCAGTACACTATGGTTGCCATATGGTGCGGCCAAGCAGTGCTATACATTTTGACGACCCCAACCGTCCTACCAAGTTCGATGCACTGGTGGAAGCTACTGGTGCCCAGAGTGTAGATTATAATACCAAGATGATGTGCTGCGGCAGTGACCTGAACTCGGCTGGAGAATCTGATGCTGCTATTGCCATGTCCAGGGAGAAACTGCTGGAGACCCAGCGGTTAGCTGATGGAATGACCATGGCATGTCCTGCATGCTTTACCCAGTATGACAGCAAGCAGTACCTGATGCAAAAAAGCGGGGAACATATTGATATGCCTGTTATCTATCTGACTGAACTGCTGGGACTTAGTTTCGGTTTTTCCCCTGAAGAGATGGGGATGAAAATGCACAGGGTTGATACCACACAGTTTTTGGAAAAATGGGAACAGAGAACAGCGTACCTGGAGGACGTAAGAAATAACTTCGACCTTGATATGCTGGAAAGGTGTTACCAGTGCGGGGCATGCATGGATGATTGTCCAGTGGTCAAGATAAATCCTGATTTCGACCCTAACCAGGTCATCGGTGATATTTTGGCAGGGAAACTGGAAGAAGTATTGAATGGCCCTGATGTCTGGCGATGTGTTAGCTGTTATACTTGCTTTGAATTGTGCCCCCAGAAGTTTGGAATGAACAAGGTTTTCGAAAGCTTAAAGCAATTAGCTTACCAGATGAATATAACACCTGAAGGTGTGGACGGGGGTATCAAGATGTTATTGGAGACTGGTCGGCTAGGTGAGCCTACGGCCATGAGAAAGAAATTAAAATTACCTGAACTCCCCAAGAGCGGGAGCAAAGACCTGAGAATACTGTTAGAATTAGATGAGGAGAGTGAGAGCCAATGAGATGTAATACGCGAATACCCAGCGGATGTGCGATATCGGGATTAATGTGCGAAAGTGGAGATAGAGTAGACGGCTCTGCTATAATTAATTCCATTGCCCTGATGCATGACAGATCAAACGGACTTGGAGGGGGTTTTGCAGCTTATGGTATATATCCCAGGCGTTCAGACCAGTATGCATTCCATATGATGTTTGATGACCTTGTTGCGAAAGAGAATTTCGATGAGTACATCAAAGACCATTTTATTGTTGAAAAAGACGAGGTCATGCCAACACGGCCATTTGGTGATATTACTAACCCACCGGTATTGTGGAGATATTTCCTGGATGTAGACGAGAAAAAACTGGAGTTCGTGGAAGACAGGGAATATGTGGTCAATAAGGTCATGGAGATAAACTCTAATGTCCCTGGTGCATTCGTTTCCTCTTCAGGAAAGAATATGGGTGCTTTCAAGGGTGTAGGATATCCTGAAGAGATCGGGCATTTCTACAAACTTGAGGAATACAAGGGATATATCTGGACTTCACACGGTCGGTTCCCTACTAATACTCCTGGCTGGTGGGGTGGAGCCCACCCGTTCGGATTGCTTGACTGGAGCATCGTGCATAATGGCGAGATATCCTCATACGGTATTAACAAGCGTTACCTTGAGATGTTCGGATACAAGCTTGAGCTTAGGACTGATACAGAAGTCGTGGCGTATCTTTTTGACCTGCTGGTACGCAGGCATAACATTCCCATGGAAATGGTGGTCAAGGCCCTGTCTGCTCCTTTCTGGGACAACATTGACAGGATGGAACCACAGGTTAAGGAATTGATGACCGCTATCAGGATGGTTTATGGCGGAGCTCTGCTAAACGGTCCATATAGTATAATACTTGGACACAACAGGGGTATGATGGGATTGAATGACAGGATAAAACTTCGTCCAATGACCTGCGCGCGTAAGGATGATATGTTGTACATGTCGTCTGAAGAGAGTGCCATACGGGAGATAGAACCTGACCTGGATATTGTCTGGAGCCCGAAAGCTGGTGAAGCTGTCATTGGTACCTTGAACGAGGAGGTGGAATAAATGGCAACAGAATTGTCGTCGGTATCCCAGATACCCCCTGAGTTCCATGTTAAGGTCGACCATGACCAGTGCAGGCGTTGTAAACGATGTGTGTTAAATTGCAGTTTTGACTGTATGCAATTCAAGGATAAGGTTACTCCTGACCACAGCAAATGCGTGGCATGTCACAGGTGTACTACTTTCTGTCCTGAGAATGCCATTTCGATTACCAATCATCCCATAGTATACAAGGAGAATGCCAACTGGACTGAACGTATCAGGCAGAACACCCTTAAGCAGGCCGAGACAGGCGGGATATTACTTACCGGCATGGGTAATCCAAAGCCGTATCCTATAATATGGGACCATCTGGTCATTGATGCATGCCAGGTCACGAATCCGTCCATTGACCCGTTGCGGGAACCCATGGAATTGCGGACATACCTGGGTAGCAAGCCTAACCGCCTGGAGTTTGAGCGTGACGAGCATAATAACCTGAAGTTGAAGACGAAGCTTGCTCCCCAGATACAGCTGGATATACCTGTAATATTTGCGGCCATGAGCTATGGTGCTGTGAGCCATAACGTGCACAAGTCCCTGGCAATTGCTGCTAATAAGATGGGCACGTTGATGAATACGGGAGAAGGTGGACTGCATGAGGACCTGTATCCTTATTCAGGCCGTATTATGGTGCAGGTAGCTTCGGGCCGGTTCGGAGTACATAGTGATTACCTGAAGGCCAGCGCGGCTGTGGAGATAAAGATAGGCCAGGGTGCCAAGCCTGGTATCGGAGGACATCTGCCCGGTGAAAAAGTTGGACTGGAGATTTCAAAGACGCGAATGATACCCATAGGTACTGATGCGTTATCCCCGGCACCGCACCATGATATTTACAGTATTGAGGATCTGTCCCAGTTGATATTTGCCATCAAGGAGGCTACTGATTATGAAAAGCCTGTTTCGGTCAAGATAGCGGCTGTGCACAACGTGGCTGCTATTGCAAGCGGGATAGTGCGGGCGGGAGCCGATATTGTTACTATTGACGGGTTCAGGGGC
>DAOWEE010000144.1 GCA_030638625.1 Methanosarcinales archaeon | reverse complement strand
TCTGAATTCTTCCACAGATCCGAACACTTCTCCGACAAGACCGGATGTCATCTCTGGTGTGAACATCTGGACACCGGCATCGAGTGATACTGATGCTGCTACACATGGGATCGCGAAGCCTCGGGAATGTCTGGTAACTACATGGTTACCGTTGAACACACCGGGACCGCCGCCGCCATAGATAGAGTGACTGAAGAAGGAGAATCCTACTGCAGTTCCCTGTACCTTACCCCAGTCGCATCCTGGCAGACCTGTCTCTTTCTCAACAAGGTCGTTGAAGTACAACAGTGTTGAAGAGGTATGCTGTGGTGATCTTCCTGCACCGCAGTTGACCAGGTTTGCTGCAAGAGTTCCGGCTGCGCAATATGCGTTCCACTTTGATACATCATTTGCCTTATAGCATTTATATCCTGAACCCATTTTCTTATCGACTGCAATGACGCCATCTTCAATTCCGCGCTCAACGATTGAGTGCATTACTGTACCGATGGTACCTGTTGCGCCGTTTGCCTTGGTTGTACCATAGACAAGGTTGTCAGCATTCAGGTTCTGGTATGCCAGACCGAGCAGCTGGTTTCTCTCGAACATTCCAAGAGCATTGCCCATCTCGAACACACCGGCCTGTTCATATATACCAGACAGGGCTGCTGTGTTCATGGCGTTCTTCTTGGTTATTGCTGCAAGGTGGTTTGCCATGATGTTCCTCAATGAATGGCCAAGTCCCTCATCTTTCTGTGGGATTTCCAGGATTGACTTGACATGACCGCCAGCCAAATCCATGGTCTGGGGGTACTGTCCCATGACTGCTGCCTTGGTCTCTGGAACATTGAACATGTTCAGATCAAAGGTCTCAATCATAGCCTGGACGGTTGCCATTGAAGCACATGTCAATGAAGCCACATACTCAGCACCTGCTTCGATTCGAGCGGAAGGTACCTGCACAAGCATCTGTTTGCCGCCGTTAAGGGCTTTGACATTGGTGTCATCGCCTGCATCGACTTGAACTAATGCTGCAACTTTCTTCACAATGGAATCTGCGTTCTTGACCACATCAAGATTCATTGTTCTACCGGAAACCTGTCGGCCTTTACCGCCATATTTACCAGTAGCTAATGCCTTCTCGATACCAGCCAGATCCACGGCAGCTGTTCGCTTTGTGTCGTGGATGATTTTCTTAATAGCTTTGTTTCTGAGGGGGCTTATATCTGCTAGGTCGATTCCGGCCTTGAGTTTAGCTCCTCTGTCGCTATATAGGTCTATTTTGTCAGACACGCTTATTTATCCTCCTATACATTTTCAGAAAACCGCTTGATTGCAATTGATATAATGAAGAATCAGCCATAGAAATAATTTGAACTGGACTCATAAAAATAGTAGAGGGAGAGTCCAAACCTATCAATTTATCACCTTTTGGCCTAGCATTGTATCAAACAACCATTACAATTTTCCGTACATCCTTCGTAATCTACAAACCTACTTAAAGGTTACGGATTAATCGTGATAAAACTAAAATATAAACTTATACATATATTTTTATTGTTGAAATTATTGAGCCACATCTTGATTCACAGAAAAGTTTATGTACTGGTATTGTGGCTTCAAAGAAGATTATTATACTATAAAGTGCTGTTGAACAATACTGCCTTAAGCCGAGAAGATAAAAATGGAACTGCTTGCTGATATTGGAGGTCGGCCCGGTCATGACTGCATGGGATTTTGCAAATATTGCTATTTCAAAGCAGTCAAAGATGTGCCACCATTCGGATGTAAACACTGCCTGCCCATACAAAAAGGATGCCACTACTGCACCCAGAGTGTAAAAGAATCATATCCGGGTTTCAAGCCCGTCCAGATGGTAGTCCAGGAACTCAACCAGACGCTTCACCTGAATCAAGATGGGATTGAACGCATCACCATAAGTGGTGGTGGTGATGTAAGCTGTTACCCTGAACTTGAATTATTAACTGCCACATTAACCCAGCTTGAAGCTCCCATACACCTGGGTTACACCAGCGGCAAAGGCTTCACCAGAGGTGATGAAGCAGAATATTATCTTGACAATGGCGTCAAAGAAGTATCCTTTACTGTATTTGCCACTGACCCGGAACTCCGCAGGGAATATATGCACGACAAACATCCTGAAGCATCCCTGTCAAACCTTGAGACGTTTTGTGGTGGTTCTGAGGTCTATGCAGCCTCTGTGTTGATACCTGATGTCAACGATGGCGATGTGCTGAGGCAAACCTGTGACGACCTGGAAACCATGGGTGCAAAAGGACTGATACTTATGAGGTTTGCTAATACCACTGACCAGGGACTCATACTCAATAATGCACCAATCATCCCAGGCGTGGAATCCCATTCCGTTGACGAATTCGCTACCATAGTGGAGGAGATGAACAAGGATTATTCATTCAGGGTCACAGGCACGCCTCTGTGGGACCCGGAAACTGGTGCACCTTTTGCCATAGTCAGCGATTCAAAAGCCCTGTCAATGCTGCCCTTACCAACGATGGAGGCCACGATACTCACAAGCAGGGTATCAGCACCATTGCTTAATAGTATTTTCAAGAGCCTTGATGCCCCGGTAAACGTGGTTGGGGTGGAAAAGGATATCGGGTGCCTGATAACTATCGAGGATATAGAAAAGCTGGACCTCACAGATATCAAAAATACCGTTATTTTTCCAGGACGGGCATTTGTCCATGACTCGGAAATAAAAGAAGTGCTGAACCAGGACGGTGGGGATAGACTGGTACGGAGAGGTCCGGATAAACTTACAGTTGACGGCGAGATGAGCATATCCATGACCAGGGATGAAGTCATCCAGCGGGAGATTGAATATTTGACCGAACTTATCGATATGGTCAATATGCTCGGTGTTCCGCAAAAAGGAAAATAAAATAACTGAAATATATAAAATAAAACTATATTTTCACTCAACTTCACCTGTTATGTTACAAACATCACAGGTATCGTTTTCATCATCCCGGGTCTGACAATCCTTGTCATTCTGCTCCGTATCCATTGCCCTTGTACCATAAGCAAGGACTGACGCGTTGGAAAGAGTTCCCGCAATAAGAATAGCATCAAATATTTCATCCCTGGGTATATCCATTCTTTTAGCCACCCGCAGGTGCATATCCAGGCAATGTGTGCAGCGAAGGGCTGCTGATACACCAATAGATATCAATTCTATGGTCTTTCGGTCAAGGCGTTTAATCTCACGCATGATGGAATTGTCATATATTACCTTGGGTATTAGTACATCTGGCATGTCCTTCATGAACTGCATGATGTAAGGAATCTCACCGTAGTAATCTTTCACCTGGTCAAGAAGCTCTTCAACAGCTTCTTCC
>DAOWEE010000069.1 GCA_030638625.1 Methanosarcinales archaeon | reverse complement strand
CTATGTTAACGGGCAGTATGATTCCTTATAAAAAACTCACCATGTTCTTTTTCATCAGCGGACTATCAATCATCGGTTCAAAATTATTTTGTGGATGGGTCTGTCCGTTAGGGGCACTCCAGGAAATCGTAAATAAAGTCTCAGTATCATTTAAAACCAAATTACCATTTAAAATAACTAATAGTATCAGGGCATCGCTTTTTATTATCAGTTCAATCATGGTTCTCACCATGGGAAACGATTTATTTAAATACCAGATTCTAAATCCTTTCGAACTCTTCGAATGGGAGTTTGTACGTATATTAGCATTTTTGATTGGAGTGATATTAATTGCATCTCTATTCGTGTACCGTCCTTATTGCTATCTCATATGTCCGGTGGGGTTTCTAACATGGTTACTTGAACATGTAAGCATTTTTCGTGTGCGATTTGACCAGAACAAATGTAATGATTGTAAAATATGCATTTCAAAGTCTCCATGTCCGGCAATAAAATCTATATTGAAAAGTGATGTAGTACGACCGGATTGTTACTCGTGTGGTATCTGCATTGAAGCATGTCCTGAAGATGCACTTGAATTCAGATTGAAAAAAATAAGGATTTCAGATAAAGGGTAATTTTTTAAAAATAACGACACAATGCCAAAAATCCTATATTAAGGATCTCCCGATTTATTGCTTATGTCCTTTGAAATTAAATTATAGGTTACAAAATTCCTCTAAATCCATTTCAAGGTCTTCGCGTATTATTTTACGTAACAGACCTTTAGGAATATCCTTATTCCCATGTACAGGAACAGAAGTTGCCCTTCCACGATCTGATTTTAACCTTGAATGTGAGCCTTTAATTCTGGTTACGTTAAAGCCTAATGATTCCAGGAACTTGATAAGCTCTCTGCCCTTATAACAGGAAGTTTAGGCATTTTGAGCAACTTCCATTTCCCTGAAGCCTACAAATTTATTGAGCTCTTCGATTTTTGTCTCTTCGAGACACATTTCTATAACTTCGTTTATATTTTCCATTGCCTCATCTATGGTTTCACCATAGGAATGACAGCCTTTAAAAAAAGGGCAACTAACTATATAATAACCATCTTCATCCATTTCAACAATTATTGGCAGATGTAATTTATCCATGTTAATTTCTTCCTGTGAAATAGATAAGTTTCATACATTAAGATATTTTCCACGGTTTAAGCAATATACCGCCTCTTCGACAGAAGCATGAACTGGAAACGGCGACAGGGGGAAAGATGTGAGTCCTGGCCTGTGCGCTGCTGCGGTTAATCAGGAGTGTGTTGAAGACGGTGCAACGGTGTTGGTGTTCGTTGCGGTTTATGAGCGCACCACCCAGAAGTATAGTGAGCGAGGGGTGCGACATGTGCACATGGAGGTTGGGCATGCTGCCCAGAATGTTTACCTGCAGGCGGTTTCGCTGGGGTTGGGAGCTGTGGTTGTAGGGGCGTTCGATGATGATGAGGTGGAGAGGCTGTTACAGATGGAGGATGATGAGTGGGCGCTGTGTATTATGCCAGTGGGGGGTGTGAGTTTTTTTTCATGACATCAATTCGAAAATTATATGGTGATAAAAAAAGAAATTGTGTAAATGATTGAAATTTTATGTGAATTATGATGCAGAAAGTAGGGAATTGGAATGGTTTATTGAATAGTGGAAGAGGATGGAAATACCTTATGTTCTCAATAATTGGTATCTTTTCATTCTTTGCAGGTTTTTACGTAGGGGACGTAATGCAACTCGGTTATTTAGTATTCAAAATCGGCGGGGGACCATTTGCAATATTTCCTTTTGCTTTAGCAATTTTTGCTATTTTATTCTCACTCGGAGTGTATATATCTAAGGAATACTCAATTGGTTTTGTGTTGAAAGTATTTGGTATTTCTTTTCTTTTTTTTATCTTAGCCTATTTTAGTATATTTGCTTATAGTGCCCATGGGCATTATTATGCGAAATATATAGGTGTTGATAAATTGAGCGGCGAACCTGAGAACTGTCTCAATTTAACAGAAACGGAGTTAGAGAAGTACCCATCTCTCAAAGATGCAATATTGCTGGCAGGAAAGAATGAAAAGAGTGTAACAAATTTACGTCCTGAAGAATGGCAGCAAATTGTAACGTCTCTTAATCAAGAAAATTTGCATACAATCAATATTAGCAATGAATATTATAGTGTTAAATTTTCATGCCGTTTAACATCCCGAAAACTATCTGAAGTTCCTGAGGAATATGCTACCATCACTGAAAAAGAATTAACGGATTTTCCCCTTATCAAAAAAGCAAAAGAACTTTCAAACAAATACTCAAATTGGGGCAATGAACAACCTTTTAGGATGTCCATCACTTTTGACACATGGTTACAAATAGAAGATTTTTTTAATCAAAAGGGCCTAAGAACGATTGAGTTTGAAGGGGAATATTTTGAGTTCGGACTTACAAGTGATTTAATAATCAAAAAATATTACGTAAATATTACCGATGAGGAACTGGAAGAACATCCAGATCTTAAAAAGGCAATAGAGTCAGCAGAAAAAAGTGATGATGGTCGAACAATATTAAAAGTGCATCCTGACGAATGGGAGAAAATTGATGCTTTTCTCAGCGAAAAGGGCTCAAAAAATATCAAAGTTGGTGATACATACTATAGAGTTTGGTTTATATTATCCTAAATGGCAATTTTTTTAGATTGAAAGATGAAAACGGATAGGGATGTAACCGTTTTAAAATGTTGTGATGAAAATAGGGGAGTAAACCTTTCACACAACAATACAAAAAAATAATTAAAACATCAAGTGGGACAGCGCGGATTCGAACCGCAGTCCAAGCGTCCCAAACGCTCGAGGATCGGCCAGGCTACCCTACTGTCCCGAAATGAACTAATGCCTGAATATTGCCTTCTCTATACATTAATTGATTAAAAGCCTTTCCACTTACAAGAACCTGGGCCTCATGGAAAGGTACAACGGCAAAGCAAGACCCTTATACGGCATCCCTGCAATCTCGGCCTGAACCCTTGCGCTAAGGTCCCATGCCTTCAGCTTTACCTGTTTTGGTTTCTTAGGCTGGCTCTCAGACCGTATGTTCACAGTAAGTTCGCCGCTCTCGAACTCCTCATCACCCAGCACAGCCACATAAGGAATCCATTCCCGCCCGGCATCCCGTATCTTCTTGCCCACGGTCTCATCCCGGTCATCAATATCTGCCCGGCAGCCCAGCATCAGTGCAACCTCCTCAGCCGCCTCCCTGTGCCGTTCGGCCACCGGAATCACCCTGACCTGGGTAGGCGACAGCCATACAGGCAGCATGGGCACCCCGCCAGCCTCTGCCAGCATGTGGTTCTTCTCAAGCAGGCCGTAGATTATGCGCTCAATGGCGCCGCTGGGCGAGCAGTGCAGGATAGTGGGCCGTTGGGACTCACCCTCCTTATCAATATATTTGATACCATACCGCTCTGCATTCTCCACATCTATCTGAACAGTGGACAGGGCACTTGCCTTGTCCAGGGCATCAATGTAATTGAATTCGAACTTAAGTACGAAATAGAAGAATCTCTCATCCCACATCTCAATAATTACCGGTTTATCCACGACCCGGGCCATCTCGGTAATGAACTCCTTATTCTCCTCATAGAAGTCCCTTGTAAACCGT
>DAOWEE010000190.1 GCA_030638625.1 Methanosarcinales archaeon | reverse complement strand
CGAACTGGAATGGATTACAGGACTCTGTTTCCTGATTTTGGTAAAATTAGGCAGGTCATTTTCATACTTGACCAGTAATTCAGGGTCAAGTGAATCGATTCCAATGGTCAAAAGCCTGCTCAAATCAGTATTCCCCTGTTCTCGATATCTGTTTGTATGCATTCTCCCATACAATCTCTTTCAATTCATCAAGGTTCCTGGTACCATCGATGGATATCATATCATCTTCAACCAGATCATGGTATATCTTCCTGAGTTTTTCATGCTGCTCTTTTGAAGGAATGTCATCCTTTCTCATGATAGCTATCTCTGCAGGCACATCAACGAAAAAGACCAAATCTGGTTCTGGTGATAGTTTATTCAGCAGTCTCAATATTCTTTTTGCTTTATCACACGGATAGTGGAACTCAAGAGTAAAACTTGCGGCGATATCATACACATACCTGTCACACACCATGTTTTTGCCCATGATTAAGGGCAGCCACACATTCAGGATAGTATGACGCTGGTAATCCAGTAATACAACCAGTTGGTACATTGTTTGAATAATTGTAGATTCAGGCAGTTTTTCTTTTTTAATAACCTTTTTCTCGGTTTTGTCATTGCCATAGAAGTATCTCATTGTCCGTCTAAGAATTGAATTTTCGGCAGAATACCACCAAAGATATCCTGAACTGATCCCATGATCATTCAATGATTCAATGAGATACCTGCTAAGTGTGCTTTTTCCCGAGCCGTCCAGTCCGGTAAAGACTATGAGTGAACCTTTCATTGTTAAATCTCTACAACTAAAATTCGTAATATAATTGCTCCAAGCGTTCCACAATATTGTCCCATGAAAATGACGTGACAATATCATTTGTTTTTATGCCAGACGTTCCATTTTCCATTTTAGTAATAATCGTTTTTATTTCTTTATTATCCTGATTGTCTATATACTCAATCCCTTCATTAAAGATTGTTGGCAGTGCACCGAACTTTGTCGAGACCACAGGCAGGTTACAAGCCATAGCCTCCAGTACAGACAGTGGCATCTCGATACTGGCCCCCCGGTTCCCAGGGTCTGTCGGGAAGACATAACAGTCTGAAAGCGCATATACTTCCTCAATTCTCTCCACATACTCTGTTATCACCACCGCACCCTGTGCCCGAAGTTCGCCAAGAAGTCGGGAATCATACGGCTGGCGGCCAACAACGACCACCTGGGTATCCCCTTGCAATTCCATCAACCGTTCAATATTCCTCTTGCGTATCACGGGCCCCACATGCAGTACAACGAACTTTTTCGCATCTATCCCGTACTTCTCCCTGAACTGTTCCTTCTGCCCGGAAGCTGCAGGCATGAACCGGTCCACATCCACGCCGTTTGGAAGGAACCGTGTCACAACCCCCAGTTTCTGGAAGAATTGTTCAGATTCCTGTGACTGGATCAGAATAACATCAGGCTTCAGGTACTTTACCAGCCTCCTGCATGACAGCGTGGGATTGGGGGCAGACATCACCACCCTGGCACCCCGGCAGTACAGGGAAAATATCCTGGCTGCCACAAAACCTACAGTCGTAGGCGCAAACACAAAATGGATGATATCGGGTCTGAAAGCCTTTGCCTTTCTCCATGAACCAATATCCCTGATATCCACCCTCAGGACTTCATGCCGCTTAGAAACCCCATCAGCCAGATGCCGGGCAACCGTCCTGGTGCCCATATCACCCTTACCGCCCTCGTCTTTAAAATATGCTACAAAGCAGATACGCATAGACTCAGATCCTGTTAATGAATTTATTCTTAAGATTCCATTTAAGAAAACCCAACTTTCGCAGCATGGACGGAACCGCTTCACAGGCTACCCAGCAGCCGCATTTGCCTGAGCGTATCTGGTCCCGGACAATGCTGGCTTCAGGAGATGTCCAGATACTGTCAAATCCGTTCTCCTTTATGTTACCCATTTTCCTATCCAGCATTATACACGGATAGACATTCCCCTGAGGGTCAAGGAACAGTGAATGTGTGCCTGAATAGCACCTCTGGTGCATTGTCCCGCCTGTCTGGTGTCCGGCGCAGTTGGACAGGTAACATGCATACGGGTCAATGAGCTTATTGAACATCGATTCATTGCTAATGCGGTCCTTAACGATCTTTTTCATATCAGCTTCAATATCATCCAGTTCACTGCTGCTCCATTCAAACTCCATTTCTGTATTGCCATAATAGGCACCGCTGTTATGTGCAAATCCGGCCAGGAACTTGATATTTTTCTCTTTAGTGAACCGGTATACATCAAGTAATTCACTGTAGTTCCAGGGGGTTATGGTAAAATCAATCCCAATATTGACATCAGTTTCTGATTTCAATAGTGCTATGGTCTCATTCAAAGCTTTATATGCATCCGGCACCCCACGGATTTCATCATGTTTTGCATTAAGGCCGTCCAGGGAAAGTGAAACACTGAAATGTTTTGGGTTGTATTTGTCCTGCACCTGTTTTATCTTATCGATGGTCAGGCTGGGATTGAGACCATTGGTGGCTACTCCGATTATGGCATTCGGGTACCGGTTGATAAACAAACCCGCAATCTCCACAAAGTCCTTCCTCAAAAGTGGT
>DAOWEE010000310.1 GCA_030638625.1 Methanosarcinales archaeon | reverse complement strand
TTTTAAATCTCGTTTTTATGACTGATTTGAACGGCTTAAGCCCCATCTGGTCCACGAGATGTCCGAACTCATATTTGATGAGTATGTCAATGATCGTACCATACCGTTTTGCCATTTTATATCTACGAAGCTTTCTAAAAGGCACTTTTATCTCCTTCATATTTCGATGATGGGGCAAGTAGCAATAAATTATAGTAATTACTCGTTGATTTAAATTCTGTTGTATACTCAGTATCTCCGAACAATATACCTGCCTTAGTGCAGGTTCCCGTCTTCGTTCAACGCACCCAGCATCTCTATGATCGAATACGCGGCGCGGGTTATACCCATACTCCGGTTATCCGTATCCGTACCTGCCAGGTACAGGTTTTTGATGGGTGTCCTTATATCTGCGATTGTTCCATCAATGGTGACAGCTGCTTTTTCAGGAATTGTAATCTGCTCATGCTGCATCTCAATATGTGTTTCTATGGATGGCAGGGCACGGTAAACAGTATCATACGCCTTCTTTATAACTGAATTTTCAGATTTGTTCTCATCCATCACAAACACAAATCCTACGAGCTGTTTTCCCTTTGGTGCAAGAGATGAGTCAAAATTACTTATTGGCATTGCCCAGTATGGGGTGTCTTTGAACCATATCTCAGAACCCATATAATTGAACTCGTCCATCTTCCTGTCAAGGCCTAACCAAACAGTCAGGCTCTTGGTCTGGACAATTCCACCAAGATCGTTAACATAAGATATTGGCAGGTCTTCAACAATATCAGGCAGGTCCTTTGCATAACCTGTATAGACCACAAGATCGGCATAGTAAGCCTGGTCCGCTTCTACACCTACGACACTCCCCTCATTTGTAAGGATGCGTTTTACCTCACACTGGGTCTGGATCTCAACCGAATCCGGAAGGGAATAGAGGACAGCATTTAACACTGATTTGAGCCCTTTACGCGGATACCCTTGAGCCTGGGCAGTAGCACTATTAACTGCGAATCTACTGATGGATGTAAGCGGGTTGGGAATTGTGCTTTTTATTTGAATTGATGATTCCAATATCCCTGATATTTTTAACCCCAATGATGTATGAAGATTGGAGTGTAATACGGACTGAAGAATAGATTCAGTATGTTGCGGCAATTCTTTCAGCCCCACCATACTTTCAAACTGCTCCTGTGTGACACTGTCGCGTATGAAACTGCTGCCGGTCAGCATTCTGTGAACAGATGTCTCCTTCATAGATTTCCCTGTCAGGAAATATGATATTGCATTGACAAGATCATTTGTATCTTTGGACAGGGTGCGCGGCAGTGAATCATACACCGATTGTTTAGACAGGTCTATACCAAAAATTGATAGCGTAAGACCTTTTGTAGCTGCCTGTGACAGCACAAGCCGGTCTTTTTTTGGAACAATGTCGTATGTGATTAATTCCTTCAAGTTCGATGGGACCTTCTGGAAACTGTCTTCTGTTCTGAGAAAATAATTCCCATAATCCTCAAACACTGGCAGGTAATCAAAATAGTTATCCATCAGTCTCTTCAATGGTCCAATTGCAAGATGCGTGATGGCATGGGCACCGGTATCGACCTGGTAATCATCAACCATGTAACTATTGCAATTTCCGCCTACATGCCCCGTTTTTTCGAGCACCAACACTCTTTTACCATGTTTTGACAGTGTAAGCGCAGCCAGAAGTCCGCTAATCCCTGCACCTACAACTATGACGTCATACTTATTCATTTTTTATTCCACCTTAATGGGATGCGTTTTGCTTCATAATCTGTCATACCCAGCTTTCCGAAGAGTTTCAATTATATCGTTCATTGAACCACTAATTGTCCTGTATTTCATTATGTTGTTATTTTATCTCTCCTATACAAGTTTACACTTTAGATTTCATAGTGCCTTATAATCATGGATATGTCTATTATTGTGAAAAGGGGAGGCAATAAAAAGAAATTAAAAATATGGGGAGGAAAGCCATAACAGGTTTAATAGCCATAGTAGCAATTGTAGCGGTAGTAATATTGCTGAAATATTCAAAAATTAGGCTTTACCGACAGTCTCACTGGAAGGAATCAATTATGTCATTGAAAGATAGCGCTGGCATCGTGCTGGAAACATGTATGGCAGTAAAGCCGGGAGAATCAGTACTGATAATCACCGATACTGCGACACACCCGTCAATTGCCCTTACGTTGTATGAAAAGGCAGTGGAACTTGACTGCGACCCAATTCTTATGACCATGGAACCCAGGGAAGTCCACGGCCAGGAGCCGCCCGGGGCAGTGGCTGATGCAATGAGTGCCGCCGATGTGGTACTGGCACCCACCAGCAAATCCATTACACATACCCAGGCCAGGCTAAATGCCAACCAGGCCGGCGTGCGCACAGCCACCATGCCCGGTATCACCCTTGACATGATGGAATCAGGCGGCATCACTGCCGATTACCTGGGCATAAGGGATACTGCTTTTGACCTGAAATCCAGGCTGGACAGGGTCAAGGAGATTAAGCTGGTTACCGAACAGGGTACTGATATTGTCTTTGATATGGAAGGATGCGACTGGAAGGCAGACCACGGTATCTGCCATGAAGCGGGTTCATCCAGCAACCTGCCTGCAGGTGAAGTATTCGTGGCCCCGAAAGGGGGAAATGGCATTTTTGTTGTGGATGGCTCTATGAGCGGTCTTGGTATCCTGGACTCACCCCTGACCATTAAGGTCGAAGACGGGCAGGCCACCGAAATTACCGGTAAGGATGCTGAGCAGTTCATTAACATGCTGGATAGTGTGGGACCCCTCGCCCGCAACCTGGCAGAACTGGGTATCGGTATCAACCCCGCAGCCCGGCTTATCGGTAATGTGCTTGAGGATGAGAAAGTGGCAGGCACCGTGCATATAGCCCTGGGTGATAACAGCACTTTTGGCGGGAACGTAGTGGCGGGCATACATCTGGACGGTATCATTACCGGACCCAGGTTATTCGTAGATGGTGAAGAACTGGTACTCTCCTTTTAAAAACTTTCACAATACCTGCAGAATTATCTAAAACCAAGTTTTATAATTAATGTAGATGTACTGAAAAGATAGAAAAAAATTGAATTAACCATAAGGACACTTGAATGGCAGACAAAGAATTAATAATCAGGACAGCTGCAGAGATTGCCAGTAAGATATCAGCCTCAGCCATAATCATAATGTCTGACGACATATCCCCTGATATTAAGGTCGATATCCCTGTGCTGATTGCCTCCCCCTCTGCCATGATGGCAGTTTGCCCCGCTTTTGAAGGTGAAAATATTGACAACGAAAAGAACCCTGTCGAAAAACTCCAGGCCCTGTCCAAAACCCTGTACCATAAAGTATCCACCGGAACCGAATATATCGCCAACACTTCTGCGACTGCCTTTATCGATGACCTGCTTTCAGGTGACAGGGTAGTAGGAGTAATTTCCTATGGCGGCACTTCCAGCATATTGGTGCACGACCTGAAAGAAAACACCATGGTAACAGAACTTAAAGCATGTACTGAACGGGTAAAGCTCAATGCCCTGCGCTCGGTACTATCCATTGCCATGAACCTGGGTGCATACGGCAGGGAAGGGAAACCTGTGGGTACAGCCTTCGTCATCGGTGACACTGATGAGGTTATGAAACGCTCGCATCAACTGGTACTGAACCCGTACCTTGGCCATTCTCCTGAAGCTTCTTACATCTGCGATGCTAACACATGGGAAACTGTTAAGGAATTCGCCCAGCTGGACGGTGTGTTCATACTGGATGGTGATGGTTATATTCATGCAGGCGGCCGCTACCTTGACGTGAACGCCAGGGAAGTGGTAACCATGAAAGGACTTGGCGGAAGGCATGCTTCTGCCGCCGCCATTACCAGGGATACCGAGGCTGTGGCAGTAACGGTGTCCGAGAGCGACGGCATGGTCAGGGTGTACCGCGACGGTATACAGATAATTGAATTCGACCCAAGGGTCTCAAATGTATCCCGTTACAGTTAAACCTGGGTGTTATCTTGCTGCACAACAATAAGCAATTAAATATCCTACTTATCGCGGTCCTGTTAATTTTTTCCCTTTCAGTCAGCGGCTGCCTGGATGGCAAAGCCCCAGAACCCATCAGCCTTGAACCGGGTCACGCCAGCGGTTATGAACTGACCCCTCCCCCTGACGATGTGACAAACCTGACCACTTTTTTCCTGTATGCCAACAAAACCGTAAAGGCCGTAACTCCAATAATAAATACTGCCTTCCTTGACATTGTCATACCTGAAAACATAGCCCGTTCTACCAGCAAGAAAGGACCGGATATCGATAATATTGTGGTGCTGGGTGGTACTGCCCCTTACGCGGACCACTCCAATCCCGGTGCCTTCTCCAATATATCCTTTAATTCAACTTATACCAGTTCCAGGGACAAAAATATAGTACACCTTGAATTTACCCGGGCCATAACCGGGTTCGTGGCCTATTCCTATGAATGGGAAAGCGACCAGTTCTACCACATCCTGTCCAGGAACGGAACCGTTGTTGTGGTATTACCCGAAGGATATGATTCAGGTAATTTAGTTTTTGGTTCTCCCAGGCCAAAACCGGACGACAGGTCAATTGACAGTGACGGCAGGGTACAGCTGCGATGGGATAGTCCATACCCTGCGACAAAATTCATTATTGTCAAGTATTATAAGTCATCACTCCCCACCATCATGGCCATACTGGTGCTGGTCATGGGTATGGCAGCTCTTGCCATTGCAATTTATTTTAATTCCCAGATTCGCAAATTACGGCAATTGCGGGAAACCATGGAATCTGATGTGAAAAAGTGAAATAATCAGACTATAAACTCCATGCCGTCCTTACCCAGAGGCCATTCCCTGACGGCTTCGGCGTGAGGGGGATACATATGGCTGACATGGGTAAATACTACCTCACGCGCGCCCAGCTGCCTGCCCAGTTCAAGAGCTTGTGCAGCATTCATATGCTTGACCAGGTCAATACCTGGCGGCACGATAGCATCAATGATAAGCAGGTCGGCATCCTGCATCAATCCCAGGCTCTGCTGCGGTATATTCGCATTGGTATCGCCGGTTATGACCACTTTCTTATCACCCTCAGTAACCAACACGCCGACAGATTCCTTGATAGGCGGGTGGTTTACAGGGAACAGGGTTAAGGTAAGCCCTGCAAGTTCAAAGGGTTTGAACCATTCTACATCATGCCGCTCGGGCTTCAGGAATCCCAGGTACTGCAGGATATAGTCCAGGGTATCTTTTAGTCCGTACACTGGTACATGGTTCTGGACACGGTGAAAATCGCCGAATCCCGCATAATGGTCATAATGCCCGTGGGTCCAGATAACCCCCTCCACATGGTCCAGTCCCCTGGATATCATCTGCCATCTCAAATCAGGACTGGTATCCACCAGCACCTTACCATTCGGTCCTTCCAACAGCACCGAGAACCTGAGTCTTTGGCTGAGGCCCCCGTTTAAGGCATCCTGGCATGCGGGACAGTGACAGCCAATCTTGGGAGTACCGATGGCGTCACCGGTACCCAGCAGTACGACTTTCATGTTTCATCTTCTGGTATATAGTGAAAAGAATTCCGTTTATTGAACTCGTCTACTGCCCTGGTAAGGTCATCCTGGGTCAGTACAAGCCTATCAACCATAAGTGCAGTTAACACAGCTTCCCGCACCACCATCCGCAAATCAGAGCCCGAATACCCAGCGGTTATAGAGGCTATCTCAGCCGCATCAAAGGTACCATCAATCTCAGCCAGTACAAATTCCATTATCTTCTTCCGCATCTCCTCATCAGGCAGGGGGAAATCCACAATATTGTCAAAACGTCTCCATGCAGCACTGTCCAGCAATTGTGGATGATTGGTGGCGGCAATGAGCAGCACGCCGTGTTTTACCAGGCTGATGTTGTCTATGGCCTTAAGCAGGGTGTTCACCGCTCGTTTCAGGGCCGCATGTTCATCAGAAGACCGTGTTTTGGCTATGAAATCGAACTCATCTATGAAAAGAATACATGGACTCAATCCTCTTGCCAGTTCGAACACCCTGTCAATATTCTTAGCAGTCTCGCCCAGGTACTGATCCGTTATCATGGACAGTTTGACCTCAACGAAGGGGATTTGTAATTTATCAGACATGGCCCTTGCAGTGGATGTCTTACCAGTGCCAGGTGGGCCCACGAACAGCAATTTACCTATTTCAACCAGTCCTATCTTCGTCAGGTAGTCCCTGAACTGTATGGCCTTGACCATCTTCTCAACTTCGTCCTTCTGGTCCTGGTTAAGTACTAACTGGTCAAGGGTCTGTTCAATCTCTTCAGGCACAATAATGTGTGCCAGTTTGAGCACATCTTCGGAACCCTCCTCCCCGCTTATCTGGGTTATCAGTGAATCAATCCACTGGCGGCTGACCTCTTTGGGTTCATTTTTCTTACTTGCCTCCTCATAACTAACATCCACTGATTCGTAGTTCTCATAGAAGTGTGCAAGCACCGGGTTGTTCTTTATGTGTTCTGTACCCTGTTCATGCTTGGCCAGCCACTTTGCCCCAAGGTCAAATACTGTGAGTTGTAATTTTGAACCGAACGCTTCATATTCCAAAAATGGTAAGGACTTTGCTATTTCAACCGCATTTTGGATTCCATACAACTCTGCAAGGTCTTTGGCTGTAATATTTACGGGACGTTTTACTGTAGCCTCCTTATTGTTCCAGTAATGCTTCCTCAAATCGGCAGGCAGGTCATCTACCTGTAGTTCGCCGTTTTTGTTATATATTTCAGCTGTTAAGACCAATTCAGTGGTTATCAGTTTTTCGTCGTCCATTGACCATCAATTCCAATTTTAAATTAAAAGCTATATAATGATTATATTAATGTAAATAGGTTTCTGAAAATCAGGCAGAAAAAATTGCTGGAGGATAGTATTCACTCCAGACATTTAAAAAAAAATAAAACTAATAATGACTTACGACTACAATAAACGTTTTTGACAAATGTTATTGATCACTTTATGATCTGCCCTTCATTGAAGGTCTTCTCTGCCATCTCATTCATGCGCAATGATGTTCTGCCAACGCCGGAATAATCGTCTTCAGATATCATTTTCGCAATCTCACTGCCAAGCACGAATATAGCATGCTTATGTTCAGCCTTGCTGCGATGCACGTGTACTGGACTTATACCTAAATTTTCATATATGTCAAAACTTGCAGTATCCTGGCTACTTTCAAAAAACGTCTTCATTTGTGCCATCAAAGTGTGTAGTTGAATCAGTTCTTCCTTGTGCATTTCTTCCCATCCTCCAAAATAATAAACCAACAAATGTGTGAATACAAATCAGTTCACACGATGTATTAAGGATTTAATAACCAGTACAAAAAGGATTTTGTCGGAATGCTACTTCCTATCAACCGAACTTAAAGTTTTATATTTAATCTTCACGATTAATGTTCAAAATGACCATTACGCAAGTATAAAAAATATTAATTATATATTCCTACGAAATGCCATACGCCACATTTGACCGTGACAATTTCACTGCACGAACAGGACTTGGGCCTGACATGCGCGTGCTCAATATCGGCCCGGATTGTATTACGCCAGTCCAGATTGCCAGAAATGTTGAAACCACGGTAATTACTGCCATTTCAAACCCCGGATATGCCCGGGGCGCGGCCGCAACTTCCCCTGGTGCAATTAGCCCTATTGTATCAGAATATACCTGCTTGCCCTTTAAAAGTTCTTCATTTGACATTATATTCTCCTACCATGCCCTGAACAATATTCCATCACTGGAAGTCCCTGACATGCTTACTGAAGCAAGCCGGTCACTGAAGGATAACTGCAGGATGGCTTCCCTGGTCTGGTCACTGAAACCTACCAATAAAGCCCAGTCTTCACACATGATGCTACTGGAGATACTTGCGGTTTTCGGTATTATCCACCTGCATTCTTTTGGTGACATTTCCAAATGGCTTGAAGCGGCAGGGTTTGAGGAAATAACAATGGAACTGGTATCCGACTATATTCCAGTACCTGATGACTGGGTGCACTCACATGTAAAGCGGGTGGAGGATATTATAAGTGAGCGTGCAAAGGACCCTGACCTGCCGGATATGAGCGAGGCAATGGCCTCATACCGGGCGCATGTTAAGGAATATGGTGAAGAACTGCTGCCTTCCATACAATTTACTGCCAGTCGATTTGCCAGAATATCAGGTATTGACATTGTACAATGAACCCAGGTGGGATGCAAAATGTTAAAGTATGAATCTCACCATATGTGTGTTACAAAATACTTTGAGGAATGATTTTGTTTCCAACTAAAAAAGTTCAAACTATGATTGGCCAGATGGTCCAGGTTGAGATGAAAGGGGATCAGCATATCCTGGAGGGTACGCTGGTGAGTGCAGATGAATATCTGAATATGCATCTTTCCAATACGGTAGAGATTATTGACGGTGAAAGAGCTAAATCACTGGGGTCAGTGGTACTGAGGGGTAATAATATAATTATAATCAATCCGGTTGAAAATTAGGGGTTCCCATGGTAGATAATGAAATGCTCGAGATAATCAATTCCCACAGGGAAGGAATTCTCCAGAGTGAAATAAGGAAACTAATGGATATTGACAGTAAGAAATGTTCCAGGACTGTCAACAAATTGATGAAGGATCACCTGATACGCAGGGATGATGAACTAGCTGACGGCAGGAAAACCTACAGGTTATTTCCAATCGGATTCATCGGTCCCAGTGACAGGCACTTGAAATTACTTGCCAAGGGTGTGTTCAGTCCTTGTACCGGGTGTAACCTGGAATGTTATCCTGAAACCTGTTATCTATTAAATGAGTGGGTGTACGCGGTCATTGAAGAAGAAGCTTGAAGGCCATATCCACAGCGCTTTTGGGCTCCTGTGCGATGACCACTCCTGGTATCTCCCAGCCGCCCTGCAGCGATATAACTGTTTTTCCCATTTTCAGGCCAAGTGCTATCTCGGACAGGGTGCCGTATTCCCCGCCCACGGCTATCAGCACATCTGAGGAAGCTGCCACAATGGCATTTCTGGCATGACCCATGCCGGTTACAATTACGATGTCCACGTAAGGGTTGGCATCATCCTTTTGCTGAGTGGGCACCAGACCCACTGTGGTTCCACCCCCGTCCCTGGCACCCCGGCAGGCAGCTTCCATGACTCCGCCCCTGCCTCCGCAT